>NZ_JCBANT010000015.1:0-125430 GCF_059816125.1 Arthrobacter sp. 001422645
ATCACGATCAGGCAGCTGGTTAGTCAACCCGCTGAGGATATGGGAGGTCTCTTCTCCTGCAGCCACGTCCAACCTCTCTTTGAGCGCATTCATCGGCGCCCTCAGCTCCGGCAGGGTATCTGCTTGGCGTGAACGCGACGTGTGCGACGTATCGGTTACAACTGCCCGGTCATGTGCGCCGGGCTAGGTCCAATCACGACCATGCCCGCCTTCGTCAGCGGGGCGTCCGCCCTCGCGGGCGTAGTCGTCATCAGCCACTCTAGCTCTGACAGCTCGGGGATGCGTAGCTGTCGCATGGGGGTCGCGTCGCATTTGACCGGCATACTGGTTGTGTGACGACGTGCCGCCTTGCGGTGCCAGGATCGCCGTGTGTGACGCAGAATATGGCGGATCGCGGGGCCAACAGCTTGAAGCGCAGGCGCAAAGGGTGTTGGCTTGGAGTAATGGAAATCACTAGAGCTATTGAAAACACCAAGCATAGGAGCAACACGTGAGCGAGGCCGACGCCGCCACTTCGGTAAATGTGGCGGAAAAACTGGGTTTCAAAACCGGGGACCTGATTCAGGAATTCGGTTATGACGACGACGTCGACTTCGATTTGCGCGACGACATCGAGGATCTCACCGGCTCGGAACTCTTCGATGAAGACGACCACGAAGTCGTCGATGCCGTCATTTTCTGGTGGCGGTCCGGAGACGGAGACCTCGTGGACACCCTCGTCGACTCGCTGACCACACTGACCGAGGGCGGCGTCGTCTGGGTGCTGACCCCGAAGTCCGGCCGGGTTGGCTATGTCTCACCGGCCGATATCCAGGATGCTGCGCCCACCGCGGGCCTGCACTACACCACGTCTGCCGGCGTCTCCAAGGACTGGAGCGCCACCCGTCTGGTCACCCGGAAGAACAAGTGACCCCAGCGGGAGCGGTTGGCGTCCTGGGGGGCCAGCCGGTTGAAACACGGGCCGTGCCCGCCCTCGGCGAGGCCGCTCCCGACTTCGAACTGCTCAACCAGTTCGGCGAACCCGTGAGGCTCTCGGAGCTCCGGGGCCGGAACGTCGTCGTCGTGTTCTTCCCGTTCGCCTTCTCCGGCATCTGCACGGGGGAACTCTGCGAAATCCGGGACAACCTGGCGCTGTTCGAGGACGCCGACGCCGTCGTGCTGGGGATCTCGGTGGACAGCAAGTTCGCCCAGCGTGCGTACGCGGAGAAGGAAGGCTATGCCTTCGACCTGCTGGCCGACTTCTGGCCGCATGGAGCCGTGGCCGAGCAATACGGGGTGTTCGACCCCGCCACCGGGATGGCAAAGCGTGGAACCTTCATCATCGACGCCGCCGGAATCGTGCGCTACCTGGTGGTGAACCCCCGCGGCCAGGCCCGGGACTTCACCGAGTACCGCACCGCCCTGGCGGGACTCGGCAGGAACTGAGACGGTGAGGACGCGGCGGCCTGGGACCGGCATGACTGGGTTTGCCAGCCTGCCCCCGGTGCCCGCTGGCGAACCCGCCCGTGACGAACTCGAGGTCCTGCAGGACATCCACGGCATCCTGGCGGGGGAACGCTTCGCGCTGCTGACCGGAGCCGGCCTGAGCACGGATTCCGGCATCCCGGACTACCGCGGACCGGGCGCCCCGCCGCGGGCACCCATGACCTACCAGGAATTCATCGGCGCAGCCGACAACCGGCGCCGCTACTGGGCGCGCAACCACATCGGCTGGTCCCACCTGCGCCGTGCCGACCCCAACGACGGCCACACCGCCGTCGCCCGGCTGGAACACCGCGGCCTGCTCACCGGGCTCATCACCCAGAACGTGGACCGGCTGCATGAGGACGCCGGCAGCATCAACGTCGTGGACCTGCACGGCCGGTTTGACCAGGTGGTCTGCCTCTCCTGTCACCGCCGGTACAGCCGGACGCTGCTGGCCGGCGTCCTGGAAGAACTCAACCCGGGCTTTCTGGACCGGGCGCTGGCCGCCGGCGTCGTCGAAATGGCTCCGGACGCCGACGCCACCGTGGAGGACGCCGCCCTGATCGAGAGTTTCGTCGTCGCGCACTGCCCGGCCTGCGGCGGCACGCTCAAACCCGATTTTGTCTACTTTGGCGAAAACGTCCCCAAAGACCGGGTGGAACGTTCGTACGCCATGGTGGATGAGGCCGGAGCGCTGCTGGTGGCAGGTTCCTCGCTGACAGTCATGAGCGGCCTGCGGTTTGCCCGGCACGCGGCCAAACACGGAAAACCGGTGGTGATCATCAACCGCGGCCAGACCCGCGGGGACGAACTCGCCACCATCAAGCTCGACGCCGGCGTCAGCGAGGCGCTCACCTGGCTCGCAGCCGAGCTACCGCCACTTAATAAATAGCCTGCGGTATCCGTCCCCGGGCTATTTGACACTACGCGGTGAATATCGGCAACGCCGGATTATTCCACCCGGAGGGCCTCGCTGTGCCAGCTGAATATCAGTGGCGAATTTCGGGTTTCGCGGCCCGACAAAATCGCCCGGTCTGACACAATCTTGTGATGTCGTTCATGGCGATGGGAGGATCATCGGTTTCGCATTCGCCGGGACGGCCTTCGACCTGGAAGCGCGCGAAGTGCCGCGGGAACTTCAGGTGTACAACCTGTACGTTACTGCAGCCCATCACGGAACGGGTGCGGGCCAGGCGCTGCTCGATGCCGTGATAGGTGCCCGGCCGGCCATGCTGTGGGTTGCGAAGGCCAACCCCCGCGCTGTGGCGTTCTATCGACGCAACGGATTCGAGTTTGATGGCACCGAACAGCGCGATGCGGCTGCCCCGACAATCACTGCCGCCCGCATGGTCCGATAAGCCCCTCTCAGATGTGGCAGCAGACGCAGGCGCAGGCGCAGGCGTGGAAATCGACTATGGGCCGCCGGGGCGCTGGGCTCGATTGGCGCACAGCCCGGTTCGTCCGGTACAGTAACTGTTCGTTGGTTGAAGCGCGGAAGCGTGGAAACAGCGGTTTGGGTCTTTAGCTCAGCTGGTAGAGCGCCACGTTTACACCGTGGATGTCATCGGTTCGATCCCGGTAGGACCCACCAAGGAAAAACCCCGTCAGTGCTGGCCGCAGAGCCGCACGGCGGGGTTTTTTGTGTGCCCGGCAGGCCTTCCCGGGGCGCGGACGCGGCGCGGGTAATAACGTCAGACCCTCGCCCTACCGTGGCTGGCATGGAACACGTCATGGTGAAATCGGATCCGGATGGAAGACCCCGCGCGGTGGTGCGCGGCGGCCGCGAATGGCTTGTCGGCGCGGAGCCGGTCCGCTGGTTCGAGCGGGTGAGCTGGTGGGAGGCCGAGCGTCGGATGCCCAAGGGATTGAGCCGCGTCGACGTCGAGGTCTGGCAGATCCAGGCGAGGCTGGGCCGCAACCCGGGTTCCGCCCTCACGACGATGGAAATTATCCGTGACGGACTGGGCGGCGGCTGGCGGCTCCGGGAGGCCATCGCGGACGCGGCGTAAGGGTGGCAGCGCTGGCGGCTCCGGGAGGCCATCGCGGACGCGGCGTAAGGGTGGCAGCGCGGGCGGCGAGGCCCGGAGGCGCCGGAGGAATGGAAAAGCCTTCCACCGCGACTATTGGGGGATGCCGCGGTGGAAGGCTTGGTATGAATATACCGTGAATATTTGGAAATGAAAAACACGCGGCGGCGATTCTGACCAGCGAAAATGCCTATTCGATGGCGTAATTGACGGCCATGTGACGGCGTAGATTCGACGGCTTAGTCATGGCAGGCGGGGTCCACTGCGGACTGGCCCGGGTCCGACACATGCCGCATCGCCCCGGTGCCGCGACCTAGGATGTCTTCATGAACGCCACGAGTGCCCGCCGGATTGCCCGGGTCCGCCCCCACGCCCCCATGTCGGAAGCCGAGCACTTCTTTGTCGCCAACAACGCCGCGGACTTCGACGGCGAAGCAGGCAGAGTGTGGACGGTGATCACCTCGCCTTTCCCGGACTCCCCGGCGAATGCCGGCAGCGTGCCGCGCGAGGGCTGGGAAAACGGCGCCACGGTGGCCGAGGGTTCCTTCACCTTCCTGGCACCCAGTACCCCTGCCAATGTCCTGGGCATGGCACATAACACCGGCCGCGCAGGCCGCGAACTGCCGCCCCAGGCCTTCCACAAGGCCG
This sequence comes from Arthrobacter sp. 001422645, assembly GCF_059816125.1. NCBI lineage: Bacteria > Bacillati > Actinomycetota > Actinomycetes > Micrococcales > Micrococcaceae > Arthrobacter > Arthrobacter sp. 001422645. Next base: position 4,140 of record NZ_JCBANT010000015.1, read on the forward strand.
CAACCAGCGTGGTGGGTCCGGGGGACGCCATAGAACTCCGCCCGGGCGTGGGCCACGTCGACCCGGAAGCGGAACTCACGATCGTGGTCGGGCGCAAGGCCCGGGGGCTGACCCTGGACACTGCATTGACCGCTGTTCTCGGGTTCACGATCGGAAACGACGTTTCGGCCAGGGACCTGCAGAAGGCGGACGAGCTGTGGATCAGCGCCAAGAGCCAGGACACGTTCACTCCGGCGGGGCCGTGGATCGTCACGGGACTTGATGCCTCCGACCTGGCCATCCGGATTACGCACAACGGCACCGAGCTTAGGCCGGCCAGCTCCGCTGATCTCGGCTGGGGAGTCGAGGAAATCCTGGTCTACGTGACCTCCTTTATGACACTTCACCCCGGCGACCTGGTGCTCACGGGATTCCCCGCCGAGTGCGCACGCCTCGTGCCCGGCGACACCGTCACCTGCCGTGTCGAGGGGATCGGGGAGCTCACGAACCCGGTCGTGGCCGTGGCATGATGTCGGGTGCCGCGCGGGCGTTGCCGGCCTGACCGGGCCCCGCAACCGCACGCGACGACAGCCACCAGTGTGAGCGCTTTGCGGTCCCTGACATTATGATGGTTACTGTTCAGCTGAATGAACAGCATCCGAATGCTCCTGCGACTCCCGCGCGATACCTGAAGGAGAATCATGGCCGATTCCCGAGTTCCCCGAACCTCCGATGGACTGGGGAGCGCGTCGCCGGCGCCGGCCGTCACCCGCGCCGCCGCGGTGCTTGAAGCCCTGGCAGCCTCTGCGACCGGACGCCTCACACTGAGTGATCTTTCGCGGGAACTGGGAATTCCGAAATCCTCAACATCGAACCTCATGCTGGCACTCGAAGAGGCCCGGCTCATCAATCGTCAAGGTGCCGAGTTCACCCTGGGACGCAAATTGGTCGAGCTCGGCGCGGCCTACCTCAGCCGCCTCGATGAGGTCCAGGAGTTCTACCGGTTTTGCGAACAGGCTCCCACCTTGTCCGGCGAAACCGTGCGAATCGCCATGCTGGACGGTAGCAATGTCATCTACCTGGCCCGCTATGAGGGCCATCCCGCGGTGCGCCTCACGTCCAACATCGGCGACAAAATGCCCGTGTCCCTCTGCGCCGTAGGCAAGGCGCTGCTAGCGCGGCTGCACGACCACGATATTGCCGAGATGTTCCCGGACGATGCCGAACTGCCGGTCCTGACGCCAAAGTCGCTGCGAACCGGCGCCGAACTCAAAGCCCAGCTCGAGGTCATCCGGGAACAGGGCTACGCGTTCGAGGATGAGGAATCCACGACCGGAGTCGTCTGTCTGGCCGTGTCTGTTCCCACGCGCGGTGCACACGGACCCAGCCTGGGGTTGTCGGTCACCGCGCTGAAGGCCACCTATTCGGAAGAGCAGGGCGCGCTAATGGTCAAGGAACTGAAGGAGCTGGCCCGGTCCCTGGGCAATCCGATGGGGTAAGGCCGGCCACCTGATCCGCCAGCGGGTCGTTGACGAAAATAAATCCGATTACACATTGGCTACGTGACCACCATGTTGTACGCTGTTCAACATGGTGATCACCCCCTCGGGGGTTGTTCCTATCCCACCAGGCCAACGGGGGTCTGGAGTGTTCTTGAGGGAGTGCTTGTGACAACTAGTACCAATACACCGCGTGCTGAAGCGGACGGCGCCGTCGTCGATCCGGATCAGCTGCGAAGGGCAACTCTTGCCAGCTCCGTGGGCTCGGCTCTGGAGTACTACGACTTCTACATTTATGGCCTGGCTTCGGCCCTGATCTTCGGCCCGCTGTTCTTCAAGCCGCTCGGCGAAGACGGCGCCCTGATCGCCTCGTTCGCCACGTATGGCGTCGGTTTCGCGGCCCGGCCCTTCGGCGGAATGATCTTCGGCTACATCGGCGACAGGTTCGGCCGCAAGATGGTCCTCATCCTCACGATCGGCCTGATGGGTACGGCCAGTTTCGCCATCGGCCTGCTGCCCACTTTTGAGCAGGCCGGAATGGTGGGCGCCGTACTCCTGGTCACCCTGCGCATCCTTCAGGGCCTGGGCGCCGGCGCGGAGCAGGCCGGGGCCACCACGCTGATTTCCGAAGTCGCACCGCGCCACCGTCGGGGCTTCTTTGCTGCGCTCCCGTTCGTCGGCATCCAGCTGGGCACCCTGCTGGGCGCCGGGACGTTTGCCCTGATTGCCATGTCGGATAAGGCAACCCTGGAGGGCTGGCTGTGGCGGCTTCCGTTCCTGTCCAGCGTGATCCTGATTGCGCTTGCCATCTTCATCCGGCTGCGGCTGAAGGAAACGCCCGTCTTCCAGGAACTCGAGAAGCACAAGAACGTGGCCAAGAACCCCCTCGGCCAGCTGTGGAAGCACTCCAAGAAAAACACCCTGATCGGGATTGGCCTGCGGATGGGCGAGAACGGCAACTCCTCGATCTACTCCGCGCTGCTGATCGCTTTCCTGGCGGCAAAGGACGGAGTCTTCCCCGGCGACAAGTTCATCGGACCGGTGGGCCTGCTCATTGCCGCTGCCTTCGCCGCCGTCATGGTGGTGACGTTCGGCGCGTTGTCGGACAGGTTCGGCCGGGTTCCGGTTTACCGCTACGGCGCGCTCTTCCAGGCCCTCATCGCGCTGCCGGCGTTCTATCTGGTGAGCCTGGGCAATGTGACGCTTGTCTGGATTGTCATGGTGGTGGGCATTGCCCTCGGCGTTCAGTCCATGCTCGGTCCGCAGTGCCCGCTGCTGCCTGAGCTGTTTGGTTCGCGGTACCGGTTCACCGGCGTGGCCATGAGCCGCGAACTCTCTGCCGTGATGGCCGGCGGGCTGGTTCCGCTGGTGGGTGCCGCCCTCCTGGCGGTCACGGATCACTCCTGGTTGGTGCTCGCCATCTATTCGCTGGTGCTTGCCCTGATCTCATTTGTCACGACGTTCTTCACCCCCGAGACGGTGGGACGCGACCTCCTCCTGACGGAGGACGCCAGCTAGCCGCATTTGGTTCGTTGCCCGCCGCGGCGGGCCCAAGGCCGTGGCCCCTCCGCAGACGAGGGGCCACGGCCTTCCTGCGTTCCGGGGGAGCGCCATGGGGAAGTGCTGGCGACGCGCGGAATACCTGACGACGCGCGGAATACCTTGCGACGCGCGACTACCGCGGCGTCAGGCAAGCTGCGAGTCGCGGGCCACGTAGCGCGCCGCGGGGAGCGTGCCGCGTCGCCACGCACGCCGCGCCGGGCAAGCTGCGAGTCGCACGCTGAACCACAAAGGGCGGCCCCTCCGTTTCCGGAGGGGCCGCCCTGAAATGTGCTGAGGAATCCGCAGAGTCGGGTGCGGGACCTGATAGCGGGCCTAGTAGAAGTGGACCGTGTCCACAACGTGGGGGAGCTCGCCGCCGTCGAGGAACGTCCGCAGGTTGCTGCAGAAGCGTTCAGCGATCAGCCGGTTCTCGGCGGCGCTGAGGGCGGAGGTGTGCGGGGACACCATCACCTTGGGGTGGTTCCACAGCGGGCTGTCCTGGGGGAGCGGCTCCACGGCAAACACGTCGAGGCACGCATAGGACACCTGGCCGTTACCGAGCGCCTCCAGCAGCGCGTCCTCGTCCACCACGGTGCCGCGGCCCACGTTCACAAAGACCGTTCCAGGTTTCATGGCGGCGAAGACGTCGCGGCTGAAGAGTTTCTCGGTGGACGGCGTACCGGGAAGGGTGTTCACGACGCCGTCCGCCGTGGCCAGCAGGCCGGCGAGCCCCGCGTTGTCCGTGACATCCTGTATGCCGTCGAGGGGTTCGATCGTCCTCTTGGTGCCGCTGACGGTCATGCCGAGCGCGCGGGCGATCCGTGCAGTCTCAAGACCGATCTCACCCAGCCCGGTGACCACGAGGTGTGAGCCGTTGACCAGACGGGTGGGAGTCCGCAGTTCCGGCCAATTCCTGGCCGCCTGGTCCTGTGCCAGCTCCGCGCTGCGCTTGAACCCGTTGAGGATTCCGAGGGCGGCGAACTCGGCGAGCGGCAGCGCGTGCACGCCGGCCGAGGTGGTCACCTTGAACTTCTGCAGCGTCCCGGCGTCCAGCCCGGATGCCTTCACGGCACCGCCGGCCCCGGCCGCCATGGCGTGGATCCACTCCAGGCGGGCATTGCTGCCGGCGATCCTGGCGAGGCCAGCGGGGCTTTCGTTGGGGAAGCCGTACAGCACTTGGGCCTTGTTGAGCATGTCCCAGTAGCGCTCTTCCTGCTCCGGCGTCCGGCGGAACCCGGGATCGCCCGAGTGGTCGGCGGGAAAGCGCTCCGGCGGCAGGAGGTCCGGTTCGTAGAGGACGGTAACGGAGGGATCTACGGCGCGGATGCGCTCCACAAGCTCAGCTTCGAGCGGGACGGCGATCGCGACGGTGGTTTGAGTCGTCATAGTGTTCATCATACTGAATGGCGGCTAGGATATTGAACAGATTACTGAAATTCACAAAAGCAGTCACATCGAAGAGACCAGTCACAACGAAGTGGGGCAGCATGGATAAACACCGGAAGGAAGCCGGCTTTGTGGGCCTGGGCCTGATGGGGGCGCCAATGGCGGCAAACCTCCTGAAAGCAGGCTGGACCGTCAGCGGCTGGAACCGTTCGACGTCGGCGCTGGAGGCGTTCGAGGCCCTCGGCGGCGCACGCGTCGCCGCAGTGGAAGACCTCCGCGACGCGCCCGTCATCATTTTTATGCTCCCGGACCTTTCCTACATCGAAGACGCCGCCGCGGCCCTCCTTGCCGCCTGGTCCGTGAAACGCCCGGCCGCCGGAACCTTCGTGGTGGTCATGAGCAGCGTTTCGCCGGCCGCGGTGCAGGAGTTCGGCGCCCGGGTGGCCCGGGCGAGCGGCGGGAACGCCGTCGTCGTCGACGCTCCCGTCAGCGGCGGCACCAAAGGCGCCGTGGAAGGGACCCTGGCCATCATGGCGGGCGCGAGCGAAGAGGACTTCCAGAGTCTCCTTCCGCTGTTCAGCGCCATGGGCAGCACCGTCCGGCGGCTGGGGCCCCTGGGATCCGGATCGCTCGCCAAGGCCTGCAACCAGCTCATTGTCGGAACCACGACGGCGGCGCTCGCCGAGGCCGCGGAACTCGCCGAACGCTCCGGTATGGACGTCGATGCCCTGTATGGCGTGCTCGGGGGCGGCCTGGCCGGCAGCAGGGTCCTTGAGATCGTGGGACCGCGGCTTGCCGCCAAGGAGTACGAGCCGACCGGCCCGGCCAAGTTCATGCACAAGGACCTGTCCTTTGTGCTCGAAAGCGCCGCTACGGTCGGTGCCGCGGTGCCGATGGCCTCCGCCAGCGTCGGACTCTACGCGGAACTGTTGCGCCAGGGGCAGGGAGACCGGGACCTGGCCGTCGTCAGGCAGACGATCTCCAATCTCAGCGACGTCGCCAGCGGAGACTCAGCAGTCAACACAGCCGCCAACACCCAGTAAGGATCAGCAAACCAATGAGTGGACTTTTTGACCTGACCGGCCGGACCGCGCTGGTCACCGGCTCCAGCCGGGGGATCGGCAACGCCCTGGCCCGGGCACTGGCGGACGCCGGGGCCACGGTGGTGCTCAACGGCATCAACGCCGAACGGCTGAAGGCCGCCGAAACCGCCACGGCCGCGGAGTACCCGCCAGGCCGGATCCACAGCTGCGCCTTCGACGTCACCAGCGACCTCGAGGCAGCCCGGGGCGTCGCCTGGGTCGAGGAGAACGTGGGTCCGCTGGAAATCCTGGTCAACAACGCTGGCATCCAGCACCGCGTGCCCATGCTGGAGCTGGACGTCGCCGACTGGGAGCGGGTGATTTCCACCGACCTGACCAGCGCCTTCCTGGTGGGGCGGGAGGCGGCGCGGCACATGATTCCGCGCGGCCGCGGCAAGATCATCAACATCTGCTCGGTCCAGACGGACCTCGCCCGGCCCACCATTGCCCCCTATATTGCGGCCAAGGGCGGACTCCGGAACCTCACCCGGGCGATGACGGCCGAGTGGGCCGGCGCCGGCCTGCAGATCAACGGCATCGCACCGGGCTACATCCACACCGAAATGACGCAGAACCTCGTGGACGATGAGCAATTCAACGCCTGGATCCTGGGCCGGACCCCGGCACACCGCTGGGGGACCGTGCAGGACCTGGCCGGACCGGCAGTCTGGCTCGCGTCCGACGGCTCGAATTTCGTCAACGGCCAGACGATCTTCATCGACGGCGGCATGACGGTGGTGGTCTGATGGGCGCCGTTCTGACGGGCACCGTGACGGCACTGCCGGCCACCGCGGCCGCCGTCGTGGCCCACGCGGCCGGCGACCTCCGGATCGAGGACATCCCGGTCCCCGCACCGAAGCCTGACGAAGCGGTCATCGAGGTGGCCTTCGGCGGCATCTGCGGCTCCGACCTGCATTACTGGCTGCACGGTGCCGCGGGCGAGTCGGTCCTCAAGGCGCCGATGATCCTCGGGCACGAAATTGTCGGAACGGTCCTCCTGGCGGCCGGCGACGGGAGCGGTCCGGCGGCCGGCAGCCGGGTCGCCGTGCACCCCGCGACGCCGGGACCGGGTGCCGCGCCGTATCCGGAAGACCGTCCCAACCTTTCACCGGGATGCACCTACCTCGGCAGCGCCGCGCGCTTCCCGCATACCGACGGCGCGTTCAGCCGCTACGCCGCCCTGCCCGCCCGGATGCTCCGCACCCTGCCGGCCGGCCTTGAGCTCAGGACAGCCACGCTGGTGGAACCTGCCAGCGTCGCCTGGCATGCCGTCTCGCGCGCCGGGGACGTGACCGGCAAGACCGCCCTTGTGATCGGCAGCGGTCCCATCGGCGCACTGGCCGTGGCTGTCCTCAAACGTGCGGGTGCGCGGCGGATCGTGGCCGTGGACATGCACACCCGGCCGCTGGAAATAGCCAGCGCGGTGGGCGCCGACGAGGTCCTCAAGGGCGATGACGCAGCGGCCATCGAGGCCGTCGCGGCGGACATTGTCATCGAATCCTCCGGCAGCCACCACGGCCTGGCCTCCGCGATCAAGGGAGCCGTCCGCGGCGGCAAAGTGGTGATGGTGGGGCTCCTGCCCTCCGGGCCGCAGCCGGTCCTGATCTCCCTGGCCATTACCCGCGAGCTGGAGCTGCTGGGCTCCTTCCGCTTCAACGACGAAATCGATGACGTCATTGATGCGCTCGCCGACGGATCGCTGCTGGTGGATCCGGTGGTCACCCACACCTTCGCGCTGGACAACGCACTGGAAGCGTTCGACGTTGCCAGGAACGCGGCGGTTTCCGGGAAAGTGCTGCTCGATTTCGCGCCGGAAGCGAAGGGCTGAACGGTGGCGGCGGGTCCGTGCGGCGGGCGCCGCAGTACAGCTAGGGCCGTGTGACCGGGACGAAGACCCGCGGCTGGTCCTTCCATTCAGGTTCCATCTCCGCGATGGTCTGCCGCATGATCCGGTCCGAGGCCTCCCGGGCGCCGGCCGGGTTTCCGGCGGCAATCGCCTCGGCCACGTCCACGTGCCACTGCAGCGCCGTGTCGCGCGGGCGGTCCGGCATCAGGCCGTGCACGGTGCGCCCGGTCAGCGTCTCCGCCACCTGGCCCACCATGTTGGCGAACATTTCGTTCCCGGACCCGGTCAGGAGCAGGGAGTGGAAGTGGATGTCCAGCTCCAGGAACCTCGGCACGTCCCCGGCCCGGCCGGCGTCGCGCATCGCGTGCGAGACCTCCACAAGCTCGCGGCGGATCTCTTCCGGGGCGTTGGTGGCGGCCAGCTCGGCAGCCACGGGTTCGACGGCGGTGCGCAGCTCGGCGAGGGAGCGCAGCTGCGCGCCGCGGCCTTCGCCGGCGAGGCGCCAGCGGATCACCTGGGAATCGAAGGGGTTCCAGCGGTTGGCCGGCAGCACGCGGATGCCCACGCGCTTGGTCGTTTCGACCAGGCCGAGCGACTGCAGGACGCGCACGGCCTCGCGCACCACCGAACGGGAAACCTGGAGTTCTTCTTCGAGGTGCTCGGCCAGCATGATGTGGCCGGCCGGGAGCTCGCCCGCGACGATGCGGGTGCCGAGGTGCTCAATGGCGCGGTGGTGGAGGCTGGTTGACATAGTCGTAAGCATAGTGCGGCGGACGCTGTTCCAGCCGACGTTTCGGCACGGACGGGCGCGGACGGCGCCGGAAATCATAGACTGTTTGTGACGCGCCATATTCCGCCACGTGGGCACTGCTTTCCCGTAGCCCGCGGAAATACATATGGTTTATTGACAGCCACTGATCCCCAAGAAGATAGTGCCGCCTCACGCGCGGGACGAACTGCACTCGTTGCACAGAATGAATTGGAGTTTTGATGTCAGCACACATCGGTGTCACCGGCCTTGCGGTGATGGGGGCCAACCTCGCCCGCAACCTGGCCCGGAACGGCTTCACCGTTGCCCTGCACAACCGGTCCGTCGAGAAGACCGACGCCCTGCTGGCCAAGCACGGCCAGGACGGCGACTTTGTCCGCACGGAAACCCTGCAGGAACTCGTTGACTCGCTGGAGAAGCCGCGCCGCGTGCTCATCATGGTCAAAGCCGGCAAGCCGGTCGACTCCGTGATTGAGCAGCTTGAGCCGCTCCTGGAACCGGGTGACATCATTATCGACGCCGGCAACTCCCACTACGAGGACACCCGCCGCCGCGAAGCAGCCCTGGCCAAGAAGGACCTGCACTTCGTCGGCATCGGCGTCTCCGGCGGCGAGGAAGGCGCGCTCAACGGCCCCTCGATCATGCCCGGCGGTTCCAAGGAGTCCTACGACGCCCTCGGCCCGCTACTGGAAAAGATCGCCGCCCACGTCGACGGCAAGCCGTGCTGCGCCTGGATCGGCACCGACGGCGCCGGTCACTTCGTCAAGATGGTCCACAACGGCATCGAATACGCCGACATGCAGGTCATCGGGGAAGCGTTCGACCTGCTGCGCTCCGGCGCGGGCATCGAACCGGCCGACCAGGCCAAGATCTTCGAAGAGTGGAACAAGGGAGACCTTGCCTCCTTCCTGATCGAAATCTCCGCCGAGGTCCTCGGCCACGTGGACGCGAAGACCGGCAAGCCGTTCGTCGACGTCGTCGTGGACGCCGCCGGCCAGAAGGGTACCGGCCGCTGGACGGTCATCTCCGCGCTGGAACTGGGCTCCCCGACGTCGGGCATCGCCGAATCGGTCTTCGCCCGCGCTCTGTCCTCCCAGACGGAGCAGCGCAAGCTGGCCCAGGAACTGCTGGCTGGCGCGGAAGCCGACGTCGAGGTTCCCGAGGGCTTCGTCGAGGACGTCCGCCAGGCGCTGTACGCCTCCAAGCTGGTCTCCTACGCTCAGGGGCTGGACATGCTCACCTCCGCGGCGAAGGAATACGGCTGGGACCTGAAGCTGGACGAGATCGCCTCGCTGTGGCGCGGCGGCTGCATCATCCGGGCCGAACTGCTCAAGGAGATCACCAAGGCGTACGCCGCGGAGGAGAAGCCGGCCAACCTGCTCTTCGCCCCGGCCTTCACCAAGGCGATCGCCGACGTCCTCCCGGCCTGGCGCCGGGTGGTCTCGACCGCCGTGCAGCTGGGTATCCCGGTGCCGGTGTTCTCCTCCTCGCTGGCCTACTACGACGGCCTCCGCCGCAAGCGCCTCCCGGCCGCCGTGATCCAGGGACAGCGTGACCTCTTCGGCGCGCACACCTACGGCCGTGTCGACGCCGAAGGAACCTTCCACACACTGTGGGGCGAGGACAAGTCTGAAATCGAGGCAGTGGACACCCACTAGTTCCGTACCTGACGCCACGGCCGGTGCTCCCGTTACTCTGGGAGCACCGGCCGTACGCGTTTCCCCGGAAACCCGTCCCTGGCCCCGTCCCGTCACCGTCCCAGGAGTGCAGCAGATGACCCAGCCCGTAGCGTTTGTCACCGGTGCCTCCACCGGCATCGGTTTTGAGACCGCGTGGAAACTCGCCGCCCGGGGATTCACCGTGTATGCCGGGGCGCGCCGCGTCGAGAAAATGGAGCCGCTCAAGGCCCACGGCGTAACGGTCGTGGCGCTGGATGTCACCAACGAGGAATCCATGGCGGCCGCCGTCGAGCAGGTCATTGCCGCTCACGGCCGGGTGGACGTCCTGGTGAACAACGCCGGCTACGGCTCCTACGGATCGCTGGAGGAAGTGGAAATCGCCGAGGGGCGCCGGCAGTTCGACGTCAACCTCTTCGGGCTCGCGCGGATGACCCAGCTGGTGCTCCCCGGCATGCGGACCGCCGGGCGGGGGAGGATCATCAATGTGTCCTCGATCGGCGGCAAGATGTACGAGCCGCTGGGCGCCTGGTACCACGCCACAAAGTTCGCCGTCGAGGGCCTGAGCGATTCACTGCGGATCGAACTCAAGCCCCATGGCATCGACGTGTGCATCATCGAGCCGTCGGGAACCGAATCGGAGTGGGGCGCCATCTCCGGCGACAGCCTGCTGGCCACGTCCGGCCACGGGCCCTACATGGACCAGGCGAAGGTGGTGGCGGCGGCGCTGGCGTCCACCGTGGGTTCCACCATGTCCACACCGCCGGAGGTCATTGCCGACGCCATCGTCCACGCCGCGACGTCGCCACGGCCCAAGACCCGCTATCCGGTGGGCAAGGGCGCGCGGGCGATCCTGCTGCTGCGGCGGTTGCTGCCGGACCGGGCGTTCGACGTCGTGATCTGGAAAATCTACCAGCGGTTTCCCGCGTAGCCTTCCGGATTCCGGATTCCGGATCCCGGTTTCCAGATTCCAGCTGCTCCGGCGGGGACGCGTCAGTTAGATCCGGTACTCGATCAGGTATTCGGCGGGGTCGACGGCGGGCTTGGTCTCGCGCTGCGCGTCCCGGTGCCGCCACGTGGCCGGCACGCCGGTGAGGATCGATTCGGCCGGGGCGTCCTTGACCACCACGGCGTTGGCGCCCACGGCGCTGTCCCGGCCGATGGTGATGGGGCCCAGGATCTTGGCTCCGGCGCCGATCACGACGCGGTCCTCGATGGTGGGGTGCCGCTTGACCTTGGCCAGGGAGCGGCCGCCGAGGGTCACGCCGTGGTAGATCATGACGTCCTCGCCGATTTCGGCGGTTTCGCCGATGACGACCCCCATGCCGTGGTCGATGAAGAACCGGCGGCCGATCGTGGCGCCGGGATGGATCTCGATTCCGGTGAGGAACCTGGCCAGCTGGGAAATCAGCCGTGCCGGAAAGCGCAGCGCCGGATTCTGCCAGAGCCGGTGCGTCACGCGGTGGAACCAGATCGCGTGCAGGCCGGAGTAGGCGAAGAAGTTCTCAAAAGAACCTCGAGCCGCCGGGTCGTGAGACCGGGCGGCGTCGAGGTCTTCCTTCAGTCTTGCGAAGAAGCTCACAAAGACCTTTCTACGAAATCTTGGGACAAGGCCGACCTTAGCCGCGGATGTCGTCGTACAGCACGGTGGAGATGTAACGCTCACCGAAGTCGCAGACAACAGCAACAATAAGCTTACCGGCGTTCTCCGGGCGCTTGGCCAGCTCGAGGGCAGCCCAGACGATCGCGCCGGAGGAGATGCCGCCGAGGATGCCTTCCTTGACGCCGAGCTCGCGGGCCACACGGACGGAGTCCTCCAGGGTGGCGTCCAGGACCTCGTCGTAGACGTTGGTGTCCAGGATTTCCGGGACAAAGTTGGCGCCGATGCCCTGGATCTTGTGCGGGCCCGGGGCGCCGCCATTGAGAATGGCGGAGTCCTTCGGCTCGACGGCGATGATCTGAACGTCGGGCTTGCGCTCCTTGAGCACCTGTCCGACGCCGGTGACGGTTCCGCCGGTGCCGACGCCGGCGACGAAGATGTCCACCTTGCCGTCCGTGTCGGACCAGATTTCCTCGGCCGTGGTCTGGCGGTGCACCTCGGGGTTGGCCTCGTTGGCGAACTGCTGGGCCCAGATGGAGTTCTCCGTGTTGGCGACGATCTCCTGGGCCTTCTCAACGGCGCCGCGCATGCCCTCGGAGCCGGGCGTGAGCACAATTTCGGCGCCGTAGGCGCGGAGCATGACCCGGCGTTCGGTGGACATGGTTTCCGGCATGGTGAGGATGACCTTGTAGCCGCGGGCAGCACCGACCATGGCCAGGGCGATGCCGGTGTTGCCGGAAGTGCCTTCGACGATGGTGCCGCCGGGCAGGAGGGCACCGGACTTCTCCGCGGCGTCGACGATCGCGACGCCGATCCGGTCCTTGACGCTGTTGGCCGGGTTGTAGAACTCCAGCTTGACCGCCACCGTGGCGTCAAGTCCTTCGGTCAGCCGGTTGAGCCGGACCAGCGGAGTGCCGCCGATCAGCTTCGTAACATCGTCATAGATCCGTGCCATGGGTGTCTGCGCCTGTCTGTTGAAGAAGGGGAATACTGAGGTCAGCCTAACGAGGGCCTGCAGGGCCTAGCTAAGCATTAAGCCATGCAGAGTAATATTTCCTGGCCTTGGCCAGCTTCGGATTGATGATCACCTGACAGTAACCTTGCTCCGGGAACTTGGCGAAGTAGTCCTGGTGGATTTCCTCCGCCCGGTGGAACACGGGCAGCCGGCTGACTTCCGTGACGATCGGATGCGCCCAGAGCTGCTGGTTCCGTTCGATGGCTTCCTCGAAAATGATCTTCTCCTCGGTTGTCTCGTAGAACATCGAGGAGCGGTACTGGGTGCCGACGTCGTAGCCCTGACGGTTGAGCGTCGTGGGGTCGTGGAGGGCGAAGAACATGTCCAGGATGACCTCCGCCGGAATGACGTCCTCATCGAACGTTACGGCCACGACTTCGGCATGGCCGGTGGTTCCGGAGCAGACGGCGTAGTAGTCGGGGTCGCGGTGATGGCCTCCGGTGTAGCCCGAAACGACCGCGCTGACACCCTTGGTTTTCTGGTAGACGGCGTCGAGGCACCAGAAGCAGCCTCCGCCGAGGACAAAAGTTCTCATGCTCTCTTCAATGGTTCAAGGGCTCCGATGATTCCCGGCGTCTGCGGGGCCGGCCGGCCGATAGGGTAAAAATGTGGGTATGGAACCTGAAAACACCGACGTTTCAGCCGGCCCTGCCGACGGAAGCACTGCTGCCGGCAACGGATCCGGGGAAACGCCCGGGGCGCCCACCCTTGGCATGATCCTGCTGGCCGTGGAAGAGCTCTGGCCGGAGTCCCTCGCGGAGGACTGGGACGAGGTGGGCCTCGTGGCCGGCCACCCCTCCGCCGCGGTCAACAGGATCCTCTTCGCCGTCGATCCGACCCTTGAGGTGATCGAGGAAGCCATTGAATTTGGCGCCGAACTTCTTATCACCCACCATCCTCTGCTGCTCAAGGGCGTCACCTCGGTCGCGGCGACCACTGCCAAGGGCCGGGCCGTGCACCGCCTGATCGAGTCGGGGACCGGGCTGCTGACGGTGCACACCAACGGTGATTCAGCCGTCGGCGGCGTCTCGGATGTCCTGGCCGATGCGCTGGGACTGCAGAACGTGGCCCCGCTGACCCCGGCGGCCAACGGCCTGCCGGAGGAAGGCATCGGGCGCGTCGGGGACCTTGAGGAAGTCCTGACCCTGGGCGACTTCGCCGCGCGCGTCTTCGGGATCCTTCCCTCGGTGGCCGGGGGAGTGCGTGTCTCCGGGGACCGGGACGGCTTGGTCCGCCGCGTGGCGGTGTGCGGCGGCGCCGGCGATTCCCTCCTCGGCGAGGTCCGGGCGAGCAACGCCGACGTGTACCTGACCGCCGATCTCCGGCACCATCCGGCGTCGGAAGCCCGTGAGGCGGCCGTCAATGACAGGCCGTACCTGATCGACGTTTCGCACTTCGCCAGCGAGTGGCTGTGGCTGCCGGCCGCGGCGGAGGCGCTGGGTAACGTGCTGAGCGACCAGGGCCATGACGTCGAGATCCGGGTCAGCAGCACCAACAGCGATCCGTGGGACTTCATTCTGACTCCGGGCTAGGCCTGGCGTGCGAGGGGCCCCGGGTGAGCGTAGCGAGGCCGGGGAGTACGCTAGGCGCTAGAGTCTAGGGAGCGCCGATTAGGTGCCCGGCTCCGGCCGGCAGGGAACAAGCGGAGGTAAATAGTGGCCAAGGCAGCACCGGCGGAACAGTTGAAGTTGCTCGAATTGCAGGGACTTGATGCGAAGCTCAAATCCCTGTCCAACCGCCGCCGAAGCCTTGAAAGCGACTCCCGGATCACCGATCTTGAAGCAGCCCTCAGCGTGGCCAACGGCGAACTCGGCTCCGCGAAGGTGGCCGTCCACGATGCCGAACTCGAGCTTAAGCGGGCCGAGGCGGACGTGGAGCAGGTGGCCTCCCGGATCGAACGCGACGAGGCGAAGCTCAACAGCGGCACCGGCCTGTCCAAGGACCTCGTGGCCCTGCAGCGCGACCTCGTGTCCCTGAATAAGCGCCGCTCCGACCTTGAAGACGTGGAGCTGGAGGTCCTGGAACGGCTCGATTCCCTGCGCCTGCGCCAGGCCGCCCAGCAACAGATCGTCGACGACATCCAGGGCTCCTTCGGCTCCATCCGCGCCGAGCTGGACGAACAGCTCGCCGAGGTCGCCGCCGAGGCCACGGTGGTGCGCGGCAAGCGTGCCGAATTCGCCGAGGGCCTCGATGCGGGCATGCTCGCCGTCTACGAGAAGACCCTGGCCAAGCGCGGCGTCGGTGCGGCGCGGCTGTTCCACGGCACGTCCGAGGGATCCGGCATGCAGCTCAGCCCGGGCGACCTCGCCGAAATCAAGGCCGCGGCCGAGGACGACATCGTCTTCTGCCCGGACTCCGGCTGCATCCTGGTCCGCTCCTCCGAGTGGGCGTAGCCACCCGACTGACTGGCAGTTGGGGCCGTTTTGGGGGCTCAAAACGGCCCCTGCTGCGAGCTAGTTGGGCAGGATGATGTTCAGGGCGTGCGGCTTCCGGGCCGTGCCCTCGACCAGCTCTGCTGTCCACTTTTCGGCCGCAGCTTGTCTCAGCTGCGCCGGTGTCCGCGGCGCCCTGCCCCGCCGGGTCAGCAGGTGCCGGGCGAGCTCGCCGCGGGTGTGCTTCGCGAAGTGGCTGACCACCTTCCGCACGCCGCCCACCTCGGTGAAGACGTTCACGGCCACTGTCAGCTGGGGCGGGGGAGCCCACGCCGCGGCGTAGGTGCTGGAACGGCAGTCCACCAGCAGTTCACCGTCCACGACCCCGGCGAGGGCCGCCGTGAGCTGCGGTTTCCAAAACGACGCCAGCCGTCCGACATCGGGCAGTGCGGTGGACATCGACAGCCGGTAAGCAGGCACGCTGTCCCCGAAGCGGATGGCACCCCAGAGCGCGGAAATGACCATGACTGATTCATCCGCCTTGCGCTTCTGCGCGGCCGTCAGCGAGTCATAGCCCAGCGCGTCATACAGCACGCCGGAGTAGACCTGATGGGCCGGGGCGGCCGGCTCGGCGTGCAGCCGCGTGTTGCGTTCGACGTCGGCGCGCAGCGAGGCGCCCACGCCCAGGAGCGCGAGGGCATCTTCGTGGGCGCTAACCGTTCCGAGGCCGTCCAGCACCTTGGCCCGGTACGTGTTCAGTTCGGGAAAGCTCAGGGAGGTCCAGTCGACGGCGTTGCCGGCCGTCGCGGGGGTCTTGCCTTCGGAGGGCGGCAGCAGAATCAGCACTGGCCAATCTTAGCCGTCCGATCCCGGTGGCGGCCCGCCGTCCGGCACTGCGCCTGCTCGGACTGGCCGGCCCGGAAGCCGCGGGGTCAGCCGAGGTTGCGGCCCAGGAAGGACAACACGCCGGGCAGGACGGAACGCCAGTAGGTGTCGTCGTGGCCGCCGGGCTGGAAACCACCCTCGACGGCACCCGGCAGACCGGCACGGTAGTCACGAACCGTGGCGGCAAGGTCGTCTCCCGTGCCGCAATCGATCCGTTTGGGCAGTGCCGCGAGGCCGGAGCGGAGCGCGAACACGTCGTGTGCCGCGAAGTCGGCCGGGCCGTCGAAGGCGTTGTTCAAGCGAGGATCGTACGCTTTCCAGACCGCCGGACTCATGGCCGCGACGGCCCGGACCCCGGGCAGCCTGCCCTGGGAGGCGAGCAGGAGGGACCCGAAACCTCCCATCGAGAGGCCGACGAGGCCGATCCTGCCGAGGTCGTAGCCCCGCCGTCCGAGGAACGGCGCAAATTCCTTCACCAGCATTGACTGGGTGTCGGTGCCGTTCGCGCGCGGATGCCACCAGTTGTCCCCGCCGTCCACGGCCGCGATCGCGAAGGGCGCGCCGCCGGCGTCGAGGTGCCGCCGCAGGGCCTCGTCGGCAGCCAGGCTCTCCAGCAGGACGGAGTGGTCACCGCCGAGTCCGTGCAGAAAGATCGCCACGGGCAGTTCGGGCTGAGCGTTGCCGGGCGGCATATCGGGCGCGGCCAGGGACCAGCGCGTGGCGACCCCGGGCCGGTAGGCGGAGACGAAGGAGCCGGCGCTGGTCCGGACGGTCAGCGGGGCGGCGGCCGTCGGTGCGGTAGCGGCGGGAAGGGATGTCTCGACCGGTGTGAGGCCTTCCGTGCACGCTGTGAGCGCGGACGCACCAAAGCCAATAGCTGCCAGCTCAAGCAGCCTGCGCCGGGTCAGGGCGGACTGGTCCATGCATCGATCCTAGGCCCGGCCGCGGGCTACGCGGCCCTAAATGGTGGCGCCGGTGACTCCGCCGGTGGCGTCGCCAGCGTTCCCGCAATCCCTGTCTTGGCCGCGTGGTCCTCGCGTGCCAGAAATGCTGCCAGTTCGGCGATGGTGCTCATCAAGGGCGCGGGGAAGACGACCGTTGAGTTCTTGTCGACCCCGATCTCCACGAGGGACTGAAGATTCCGCAACTGCAGGGCGACGGGGTGGGCCATCATCGTGTCTGATGCCGCGCCCAGCGCCACGGCAGCGATCGCCTCTCCTTCGGCCGCGATGATCTTGGCCCGCTTCTCCCGCTCGGCCTCCGCCTGCCGGGCCATCGCCCGCTTCATACTGTCCGGGAGCTGGATGTCCTTGAGTTCAACGAGTGTCACTTCGACGCCCCATTCCAGGGTGAGGGCGTCCAAAATTTCCCGGATGTCGCTGTTGATCCGCTCGGTCTCGGACAGCGTCTGGTCCAGGCTGTGCCGGCCCACCACCTTCCGCAGGGTGGTCTGGGCGATCTGGTTGATGGCCGCCGCGACGTCTTCGATCGCTACGACGGACTTCACGGCGTCGACCACCCGGTAATACGCCACTGCCGAGATGTCGACGCTGACGTTGTCCTGGGTGATGATCCCTTGTGACTGGATCGGCATTGTCACGATCCGCAGGCTCACCAGCTGAAGCCGGTCCACCACCGGGATGATAAACCGCAGGCCGGGCATCCGGACCGCGACCACCCGGCCCAGCCGGAACAGGACGCCTTGTTCATACTGACGGACAATTTTGATCGACATCCTGGCGAGGATGAGCACCAGGATGATGGCGAGGACCCAGATGATGATGGCTGTCCAGTTCACTTCAATCGTTTCCTTGACTAGCAGGAATACTCCTCCAATTCTCCCACCGGCGGCCCCAAAATACGCTGGTGGGAGGGCTCCGCCGGGGGAGACCGTAGAATGGACGGCGGATGGGTTGACCAGGCGGCCGCGCGCCACGGAAGTGGCTCGAGGAACGTCCGGGCTCCGCAGGGCAGGGTGGTGGGTAACGCCCACTCGGGGTAACCCGCAGGCCAGTGCCACAGAGAACAGACCGCCTGCATGCGGCGTGTGCTTGCACGGGCCGCAGGGCAGGTAAGGGTGAAACGGTGGTGTAAGAGACCACCAGCTTCCCGGGTGACCGGGAAGGCTAGGTAAACCCCACCCGGAGCAAGGCCAGACAGGACACGTTTGAGGGCTGCCCGCCCGAGTGTCCGGGTAGGCTGCTGGAGGGCGTCGGCAACGGCGTTCGTAGATGGATGGCCGCTACTCCTGTGCTGGTAACGGCACGGGAACACAGAACCCGGCGTATCGGTCAACCCATCCACCCACATCGCCGCGGCTCTGCCTCGCGCCCCGATCCTGCCCGGTCTGGCCCCGTGTGAGTCATTTCACGCGTCACCGGGCACCGGACCCCGCCGGCCCGCCCGTAGAATGGATGGTGAACGTAGAAGTTCTGCCGCCGGGTCTGCGTTCGCAGCCGGTGGCTTTTCTTTGCTCGACAGGCGCCCGGGGTGGACCGAATCCCCGGCGCCGAGGTGCCGGAGAACCTCCGGCCGCCGACTTCCGCATACGACGTCGTATGTGGTGGATTCTAGGAAGGTATTTCTGTGAGCCAGACGTCAGATTCTTGTCTTGATACGTGGATGGGCCGGGAGGCGCTCGCCGAGGCCATGATTCCGGTGATCGGCCGGCTGTACCGGGAAAACAACGTGGTCACCTCCATCCACGGCCGCAGCCTGATCAACAAGTCCACCATGAACATCCTCAAGGCCCATCGCTTCGCGCGCCGGATGAGCAAGGAAGAACTGCGCCTCGAAGAGACCGCCCCGCTGCTGGATGCCCTGACCAAGCTGGAGCTCGGCGCCGCAGCCATCGACATTGCCCGCCTCACCGAGAAGTACCGGGCCGAGGGCAACGGCGCCACCCTGGACGAGTTCCTCCGTGCCGAACTCGCCGACGTCGTGGGCAAGCGCGGCGGCGATGACCGCACCAGCACCGACGTCGTCCTCTACGGCTTCGGCCGCATCGGCCGGCTCCTGGCCCGCCTCCTGATCGAAAAGGCCGGCGGAGGCCACGGCCTGCGCCTGCGCGCCATCGTGGTGCGCCGCGGTTCGGACAACGACCTCGCCAAGCGCGCCAGCCTCCTGCGACGCGACTCGGTCCACGGCTCCTTCGAAGGCACCATCAAGGTGGACCTCGAAAACGACACCATCACCGCCAACGGTGTCCAGATCCAGGTCATCTACTCGGACAACCCCGCCACGGTCGACTACACCGCCTACGGCATCCACGACGCCCTGGTGGTCGACAACACGGGACGCTGGCGCGACGCCGAGGGCCTGTCCCAGCACCTGCAGAGCAAGGGCGTCTCCCGGGTCCTGCTCACGGCGCCGGGCAAGGGCGAGCTGAAGAACATCGTTCACGGCATCAACCACGGCACCATCGCCGACTCGGACACAATCGTGTCAGCGGCCTCCTGCACCACCAACGCCATCACCCCCGTGCTGAAGGCCATCAACGACCGGTACGGCGTGGTGCACGGCCACGTGGAGACGGTCCACTCGTTCACGAACGACCAGAACCTGATCGACAACTTCCACAAGGGCGACCGCCGCGGACGCTCCGCCGCGCTGAACATGGTCATCACCGAGACCGGCGCCGCCAAGGCTGTCGCCAAGGCGCTGCCCGAACTGCTGGGCAAGCTCACCGGCAGCTCCATCCGCGTCCCCACCCCCGACGTGTCGCTGGCCATCCTGAACCTGAGCCTGGAAAACGGCACCACCAAGGACGAAGTCAACGATTACCTGCGGGAAATGTCGCTGCACTCGGACCTCCGCAAGCAGATCGACTACATCGATTCTCCCGAAGTGGTCTCCACCGACTTTGTCGGCTCGCGCCGCGCGGGCATCGTCGACGGCCTCGCCACGATCTCCAACGACAAGAACCTGGTTCTCTACGTCTGGTACGACAACGAATTCGGCTACAGCTGCCAGGTGGTCCGCGTGATGGAGGAAATGGCCGGCGTGAACCCGCCGTCATTCCCCGCCAAGGACGCTGCCGCCACCTTGGAAGCGGCCGGCCTGCCCGTCGAGGTCGACGCCTGAGATCCCACGCCTGAATTCTGTGCCGTTCTGCCTTTCCCGGCCGATCCTCTGGAATCGGCCGGGAAAGAGCACCACAATGGTGCAATGGAACAGAACTCGGCAGTGGAGCACGAAACCACCCTGGAACACGCATTGGACGTCGCCCGCGCGAACGCCAAGGAAGCCAAACGGCTCCTCGACGACGCCCGCGCCAAGTATGCGGCCGGTGACGTCGACGAGGCGCGGGTCCAGCAGCTCGAATCGCTGATGGCCCTCGCCAACGAAGACCTGGTACGCGTGACCAGGGAGAACTGACAGGGCACCCGTCCTCCACACTGTGGACAACCCCCGGGGCGCCGGGGGAGCGGCCTAGGCTTCGGGGGTGAAGAGACTTCACCCCGCCCGGAAGCCGGCATGACGCTCACCTGGGCGGAGTTCCGGAGGGAACGACGCCGGTCCCGCCAGGCGTGGGCCCTGCTTGCCGCTGCGGCACTCGCCGTCGTCGCGGGACTCGGCTGGTTCTTCACCGTCGGGCAGTTTGCCGCCGTCGAGCCGCCGGCGGGAGGACCCAGCGAAGCTCCCGTCCTGGCAACCGGCTGGATGGACGCGGTCCCTTCCGTGCGCCCTGTTACGCGGGGTCCCGCGGCGGCGCTGCTGGACACACTTCCCGTCAAAGGCCGGGCCGCCAAGGACAATTACGACCGCAGCGCGTACGGACAGGCCTGGCTGGACGTGGACCGCAACGGCTGCGACACCCGCAACGACATCCTCCGCCGGGACCTTTCCGGCGCCGAATTCACCGAGGAATCCCAGTGCCGGGTGGCCGGCGGCACGTTCCGGGAACCCTACACCGGCCGCCAGCTCACCTTCCGACGGGGATCCGGGAGCAGCAAGGCAGTCCAGATCGATCACGTCGTGGCGCTGGGGGATGCCTGGCAAAAGGGCGCCCAGGAGCTCACACCCGCGCAACGCGAGCACCTGGCGAACGATCCGCTGAACCTGATCGCCGTCGACGGCCCCGCGAACCAGGACAAAAGCGCGTCCGACGCCGCCACCTGGCTGCCGCCCAACAAGAACTTCCGCTGCCACTATGTCGCCCGGCAGATCTCCGTCAAAGCCGCCTACCGTCTGTGGGTCACTCCGGCGGAGAAGGACGCCATGAAAAGGGTCCTCGCCTCCTGCCCCGGGCAGCAGACGGTTGTTCCCGAGACTCAGTAAACTACCCGGCGGCGAGTCCCGCCTCCAGCCGCTCCACATCCTCCCGGTGGCAGAGTTCGGTGGCCTGCGTCGTCACCGTGGCGCTTCCGGCGGCGACGGCGGCCCGGAGCGCCGCCGCGAGGGTGCGGCCCTGCGCCAGGCGGAGGACGAAGGCGGCCAGGAAGCTGTCGCCCGCACCGACGGTGCTTCGCACCTCCACCTCCGGCACGGCCAGCCGAAGGATCCCGGACTTCGAGGCCAGCACGGCACCTTCCGCACCCAGGGTCAGGGCGACATGCTCCGCGGACCCGTCCGCGACGAGCCCCGCGGCGGCCTCAACCTGGCTCTCACCGCTCTCCAGCGTTGTGCCAAAGTGCAGCCCCAACTCCCGCCGGCTCGGCTTCACCAGGAACACCCCCTCAGCGAGGGCTTCGGCCAGCGCCGGGCCGGAGGCGTCCACAATGCAGCGGGCCTCATGCCGGCGCGCCAGCCGCGCCACCTGGGCATAGAAATCATCCGGGACCCCCGGCGGCAGGCTGCCGCTGGCCACGACGTACCCACCCACGGGAATCGAATCCGCCACGAGCGCCAGGCACAGCCGCCACTCGGGTTCACTCAGTTCGGGGCCCTGAAGCACAAAGCGGAACTGCTTGCCCGTCGTCGTCTCGTCCACCGTGAAGTCCTCGCGCGTACTGCCTTGGATGGGCACCGCCAGGGTGGGGATGCGTTCGGCCTCGATGAGGCGGCGGTAAGCCTCTCCGGTGGGTCCGCCGGCGGTGTAGACCGCCAGTGTCCGCCCGCCCAGGCGCTGCACCACCCGGGACACGTTCACGCCCCCGCCGCCCGGATCAAGGCGGCTGGCGCCGCAGCGCAGTTTGTGGCCGCTGGTAACGCGCTCCGTTGCAGTGCTTACGTCCAGCGCGGGATTGACGGTAAGCGTGAGAATGGGCTGCATCATGCTCCGTCCGGGGGCTTCCATGGCCCCAGCATAGGAGCACAGGCCCGGGGCTGTCCCGGGTCCGCCGTCCCCTTGTGGGCAGTCAACCGCTCGGCGAGAATGGGCGCGGCAGGAAAAGCGGCAGAAGGTCCGCCACGCCGCGATGAAATGGGACGGGCGCCATGGCACAGAACATAGACGGCTCCGACACAGCCGGCTCCGACACGGCCGCCTCCGGCAAGGACGGCGCTGGCAAGAAAAAGGACGGCACCGGCAAGAAAAACGCAGCCCGGAAAGGCGGGTCGGGCCGCAAGTCCTCGAGGCCCGCGCGGCTGCCCCTCGGCGTGTACGAGGAAGAGCTCTTCCGGCTCCAGGCCGAGCTCGTCGCGCTCCAGGAATGGGTCCGCAGCTCGGGCGCGCGGGTGCTGGTGATCTTCGAAGGGCGCGACGCCGCAGGCAAGGGCAGTGCCATCAAACGGGTCACCCAGTACCTGAATCCGCGCGTGGCCCGCATCGTGGCACTGCCGGCCCCGACGGAGCGGCAGCGGGGCGAATGGTATTTCCAGCGCTACGTGGCGCACCTCCCCGCCGCGGGGGAGATCGTCCTGATGGACCGTTCCTGGTACAACCGGGCCGGCGTCGAACACGTGATGGGATTCTGCACGCCCGCCGAACACAAACGCTTTATGGCGCAGTGCCCGGTCTTTGAACGCCTCCTGGTCCAGGACGGCATCCTCGTGTTCAAGTACTGGTTCTCGATCAGCCACGCGGAACAGGAACGGCGCTTCAAGTCACGGCTGGATGATCCGATGCGGCAGTGGAAACTCTCGCCGATGGACCGGGAGTCGATCCTCCGCTGGGAAGACTACTCCCGGGCCAAGGATGACATGTTCATGCAGACAGACACCGCCGAATCGCCTTGGTACGTGGTCGAGGCGGAGGACAAACGCCGGGCCAGGATCAACATGATCGCCCACCTGCTCTCCAGCATCGACTACACGGAAGTCCGGATGGAGCCGGTGACGTTGCCGGAACGGCCCAAGGCCGTCAACTACACGCGCCCACCCCGGGAGTTGTTCCGCTACGTTCCGGATCACGCCGCCATGCTGCAGAGGCCGGACGAGGGATAACCGCGCAGCGGGAAATCCGTGAGGCGGCATTTCCACGCTCCACGGCCGTTTCGTCGGACCGGGAAGGTAGGGTACCGGCATGGACATCATCCTGGTACCCGGTTTCTGGTTGGACGCCTCATCGTGGGAGGAGGTGACCCCGCCGCTGGTTGCGGCCGGACATCACGTCCACCCGCTGACGCTGCCCGGGCTGGAATCGGCAGACGCGCCGCGGGCCGGCATCGGCTTGCGGACGCATATCGACGCCGTGGTGGCGATAATCGACGCCTTCGATGACCCCGTGGTCCTGGTGGGCCACTCGGGCGGTGGCGCCATCATCCACGGCGCCGTCGACGCCCGCCCGGACAGGGTGGTCCGGGCGATCTACGTGGACAGCGGGCCGCTGGGAGACGGCGGCGTCATCAACGACGACCTGCCGGACGACGGCGACGCGGTGCCGCTTCCGCCGTGGGAGTTGTTCGAGGACGAAGACCTCACCGACCTCGACGAGGAGCTGCGGTCCATGTTCCGGGCCCGTGCCATCCCGCAGCCCAAGGGCGTGGCCCAGGACCAGCAGCGGCTGAACGACGAGCGCCGCTACGACGTCCCGGCGACCGTCATCGCCTGCGAGTTCCCGTCGTCAATGCTCATTGAAATGATCGCCGGCGGCCACCCGTACGTTGCGGAACTCGGGCGCGTTCGCGACGTCGACTACGTGGACCTGCCCACCGGGCACTGGCCGCAGTTCACCAAGCCGGCCGAGCTGGGCGCGGCGATCCTTGCCGCCGTCGACCGCAGCTAATTCCGCGGCGGAAATTCCCCACTTTTGGGACCCGCCGCCGGCGTGTCCTGCCAAACCGCCGGGGATTTCCGGCGCCTCGGCATCAAAGGCGGGGAAATTCGCCGCATGCCGGCCACGTCGACGCCGAACATGGGGGACCGCCCAGAACCTAGTGCCCGAACGGGTCTGGATCCACGCCGGGCATCCAGGTCAGCCCGGGGACACCCCAGCCGCTTTTCTTGGCCAGCTTCATGGCCTTGCGGGCGTACCGGTCAAGGAGGCGGTTGACGTAGAGTTTGCCGTCTAGGTGGTCATATTCGTGCTGGAGGACCCGGGCGAACCAGCCCGTCGCCTCAAAATCGACCGGGTTGCCGTCCCCGTCGAAGCCCTGCACCCGGGCCCACTCCGCGCGCTTGAGCGGGTACTGCCCGCCCGGGAAGGACAGGCAGCCCTCCTCTTCCTCATCCGGATCCGGCAGCGCGCCGGAGACCTTGGAAAGGGTCAGGACCGGGTTGACGACGACCCCGGACGGCGGGGCGCCGTCGTCGTTGTCGAACTTGTAGACGAAGAGCCGTTTGCCGACCCCCACCTGGGGCGCGGCGAGACCGACGCCATTGGCGGCGTCGTTGGTCTCGAACATGTCGGCGATCAGGGTCCGGAGCTCGTCGTCGAAGACTTCAACCTCGGCGGCCCGGCGGTGCAGCACGGGTTCGCCCCAGATCGTGATGGGCAGGACGGTCATGGCAGGAAAGTTCCTCTGTTGCTGTTGCTGTTGCTGTTGCTGTTGCTGTTGCTGTGTGGGTCAGTCGGCGATGGTGCGGCCGACGACGTCGCGCATGATTTCGTTGGTGCCGCCGAAGATGGTCAGCAGCCGGGCGGCCAGGAAGGCCTGCGCCACGGGGTATTCCAGGATGTAGCCGTACCCGCCGTGCAACTGGAGGCAGCGGTCGGTGACGGACTTCGCGCGTTCGGACGCCCACAGCTTCGCGCGGGCGGCGGAGGCGGCGTCGAGCTCTCCGGCGTTGAAGGCCTGGATGGCCTGGTCCACGTACGTTTCGGTGACCTCGACCTCGGTGAGGATGTCCGCCAGTTCGAACCGGGTGTTCTGGAAGTCGATGATCCGCTCACCGAAGGCGTTGCGGTCCTTGGTGTACGCCACGGTCGCCTCGTAGACGGCGCGGACGACGGCGGAGCTTGCCACCGCGATCGCGAGCCGGCCCTGGGGGAGCTGCTCGGCGGCGTACTGCAGGCCCTTGCCCTCCTCACCAACGAGGTCCGCGTGCGGTACACGGACGTTGTCGAAGAACAGTTCGGCCGTATCGGAGGCCTTGAGTCCCATCTTGTCCAGCTGCTTGCCCGTGTTGTAGCCCTCGCCCCTGCCGACCATGAACAGGGAGAAGGAGTCGTGCTTTCCGCGGCCGGTGCTGCCGTCAGTGCGCGCCAGGACCAGGGACGCGTCCCCGGAGATGCCGTTGCCGATGAAGGTCTTCTGGCCGCTGATCAGCCAGTCGTCGCCGTCGCGCACTGCCTTGGTGCGGATGCCGCGCAGGTCCGAACCCGCTCCGGGCTCGGTCCATGCGATGGAGGTGACCTTCTCGCCGGAGACCATGCCGGGGAGCCAGCGGCTCTTGAGGTCGTCGGAGCCGTAGGCCAGCAGGTGGGGGAGGACCATGTCATCGTGCAGGTGGAAGGCCAGGCCCACGGCGAGGTGGTTGCTCTTGGCGAACTCCTCATCCAGCACGGCGCGGAAGCGGTAGTCCACCATGCCCATGCCGCCGAACTCTTCCGGAACGGCCAGGCCCAGCAGTCCCTGCTCGCCGGCGGACGTCCACAGTTCCCGGGACATCATGTGGTCCTCGTCCCACCGGGCGTAATGCGGGGCGACGGCACGTGTGTTGAACTCAGCGGCCATCTCACGGAACATCTCGTGGTCTTCTTCAAAAAGCGTGCGCTTCATGGCGTCTCGTTCCCTTCACGGTTCCATGGACAGACAACAAAGGCCGCACCGGATATCCGGTACGGCCTTCGTCTAAGGTCGAACAATCACTGCCGTCCTTCATGAGGGTGAGCGACGGGGGTTGAACCCGCGACCTCCTGGACCACAACCAGGCGCTCTGCCAACTGAGCTACGCCCACCATGTGCCCCGCCATGCCTTCCGGTGAACCGGCTGGCTGAAAAGGCAACGACAAATAGCTTACCTGCTCTTCGGGGCCGCTTTTGCCACTTTCCGGGTTTTCGCCAAAATTTTCTGCAAAAGGTGGCGCAGATTACATCCGGAGGCGGGCCACGAAGTCGCAGCCGCTACTGCGCCGGAGTCCCGGAGGACGCCTCGACCGGCGCCGTTTCATCCGCCGTGCCCATCACCTTCTTGGCGATGCGCTGCGCCGTGGCGCTATCCGGACCTGGGGCGGGGACGAAAACGGCCTCGCGGTAATACCGCAGCTCGTCAATGGAATCCTGGATGTCGCCGAGGGCACGGTGACCGCCGAGCTTGGCCGGGGACTGGAAGTAGGCCCGCGCGTACCAGCGCCGGGAAAGTTCCTTGATGGTGCTCACGTCGATGACCCGGTAGTGCAGGTGCTCCACCAGTTCGGGCATGTCACGGACCAGGAAGACGCGGTCGGTGCCCACGGAGTTGCCGCCCAGCGGCGCCTTCTTGGGATCCGGTACCCACTTCTTGATGTAGTCCAGAACGATTGCCTGGGCCTCGGCCATGGTCTTGCCGTGGGGGAGTTCCGCCAGCAGCCCGGAACGGGTGTGCATGTCGCGGACGAAGTCGTTCATCTGCGCCAGGGCCGCGTCGTCGGGCTTGATGACGACGTCGACGCCGTCACCGAGGATATTGAGCTCCGAGTCCGTCACCAGCGCGGCCACCTCGATCAGGGCGTCGTTAACGGTGTCGAGGCCGGTCATTTCGCAGTCGATCCAGACGATGCGTTCATTAGAAATAGGCACCCGCCCAGCCTACCGTTTCGTCGCCCCCGGGCGGTCCGATGCTAGGATTCCCGGTACGCGGGTCGCGAAGTTTTTCGCCCTCGCGGCGTGCCCCGGGCCGTATTTGCGGCCGGCTGCGGGCAGAGATGAGCCCCACAACAGATTGGACGATCCTGAGATGACGGCGCCTGTGCCTGCGGCAGGAAAAACGGCTGCCGGCACGTCCCCGGACGCGGAAGTCGCTGACGTGGACAATGCCCGTTCCCCGCTGCTCGCCGGGTTCGTCGGCTCGCTCTTTATGGCGATCGGTTCGCTGGGCGTCGGCTGGCTGGCCCCGGCCTCGGAGCTCCGCCGCGTTCCACTGTTCATCTGGATGCGTACGGAAGCCGTCGGCGTCGGCCTGTGCATCGTGCTGCTGGCCGTCGGCGGGATGCTCCTGGTGCGGGCCTGGCTGAGGCTCGGCCAGCGCGTGCGGGTCTGGGGAACGGCGGCCCGCAAGGCCACGCTGCAGGCGGTTGTCCTGTGGGGGCTGCCCCTGATGTTCTCGGTGCCGCTGTTCAGCCGTGACGTCTACGCCTATATCGGGCAGGGCAGGCTGATGGTAGAGGGGTTCAACCCCTACGAAAACGGCATTTCGGCGCTGTCGAACTACTTCCAGCTCGGGGCCGACAAGATGTGGACCGAGGCACCCGTGCCGTACGGCCAGCTGTTCCTCTGGATCGAGCAGTTCGTGGTCTGGTCCACCAACGTGCACCCGGAAGCCAGCATCATGCTGTTCCGCCTTGCCGCGCTGGTCGGGATTGTGCTGTGCATCATCTACGTTCCGAAGCTCGCCGAGTTGCATGGGGTCAACCCGCACCGCGCCTTGTGGCTCACCGCCGCTAACCCGCTGTTCCTCACCAACTTCATCGCCAGCGTCCACAACGACGCCCTGATGATCGGCCTGGCCCTGGCCGGGCTGTATTACTGCGCCACCCGGCGGGTCATCTTCGGCCTGGTCCTGGTGACCCTGTCCATCTCGGTCAAGCCCATCACCATCGTCTTCCTGCCGTTCATCGGCCTGCTGTGGGCAGGAAGGGGCGCCAGCTGGCCGCGGAAGTTTGTCTTCTGGGGACTCACTGCCGGCATCAGCCTGGCCCTGCTGTACGCCATGAGCATGGTCAACGGCTTCGGATTCGGCTGGATCAACGGGCTCTCCGCCCCGGGCAGCATCTGGATCTGGTACGCGCCGGTGGGACTGCTGGGGCTGGTGGTCGCGTCCATCTTCAACGCCTTCGGACTCGACGGGTGGGGGCTGGCCAAGTGGGTATACGACGCCGGCAAACTGCTGGCGGTCGGTATTATCGCCTGGCTGATTTTCCGCGGCGACTACGACCGGCTGATCCGCCGCCTCACACTGGCGTTCGCCGCCGTCGTGGTCCTCGCCCCGATGATCCAGTCCTGGTACGTCGTCTGGCTCATTCCGCTCTTCGCCGTCACGGGCATCCGGGACGACTGGCAGGTCAAGGCGCTGTACTTCATCGTGTCGTTCTTTATGGTCTACGCGATCTCGGACCAGCTGGAAGTCTTCCCGTACCTGCAGACCGCGGATCTGGGCCTTGCCCTGGCCCTGGCCCGCAACGCCGCGGCGGTCATTGCCCTGCTCTTCGCCCTGTACCTGATCTTCCTGGACCCAAAAACCAAGCTGCTCTTCAGCAAGTCCGAGGAACCGGTCACCACCCGCCCGGTCATCTGAGTTTCCCCGTTCAACTGATTCTGCGCCGTCACGTGATCTTGCGCAGGGCCTCCCGGCGGGACAGCGGGCTCAGCGCCCCGCCGTGCCGTGCGACGAAGTCCCGGACCCAGTCCGGATCCGTGGCGGCGAAGTCACGCAGGGCCCAGCCGATCGCCTTCCTGATGAAAAACTCCGGGTCGGCCAGGTTGGGTTCGATGACGGCCGCCAGCAGGGCAGGATCCGTCTCCGATTTTGCTCCCAGCTGCGCCGTGATGGAGGCCCGCCGGATCCATAGGTCCGCGTCCGTGCTCCAGCGGCGAAGCACGCTGGACATGTCCTCCCGGTGGGTCTGCAGCAGCCCGCAAAGCCGGTGCGAGACGCCGTCCACCAGATCCCACCACGCGCCGCTGCGGATGATTTCCTCGTAGACCGGCAGCATGCTCCACTCACCGGCGGCCAGCCGCAGCCCCGTGAGGTCGATGGCAGCATAACGTTCCTCCCGCCAGCCGGCGTCCCGCCACAGCGCCAGCACGGTGGACTGCAATTCCGGCAGGGAACCGGGTGGCAACTCCCGGGCGGCGGCCTTGACGATCCGCCGGACTTCCGGCACCCGGACGCCCAGCGAGGGCATCTCGGACTTCAGGTAGGCCTGCGCGCCCGCCGCCCGGGCCGGGTCGGCGGCACGGTGCAGCCGCGTTCGGATCGCGGACATCAGTTCAGCGTTGGCCATGGGGCAACTTTAGCCACGCACGGGCTGGCCCTAGAGTTGGACGCATGTCGATGATCAAGAGCCCCGCCGAGATTGCCCTGATGCGCGAGGCCGGCAGGGTGGTGGCCAACACGCTGGAACGCGTCCGGGAGGCCGCCGCCGTCGGCGTGTCCCTGAAAGAACTGGACCAGCTGGCCGCCGCGACCATTGCCGCCGCAGGGGCCACTCCGGCCTTCCTGAACTACAAACCGCGGTGGGCGTCAGTGCCGTTTCCCGGGGTGATCTGCACGTCGGTCAACGACGCCGTGGTGCACGGCATCCCCAACGACTACCGGCTCCAGGACGGTGACCTGCTCAGCGTGGACTGCGGTGCGTTTCTTGAGGGCTGGTGCGGGGACGCAGCGATCAGCTTCATCGTGGGTGCATCGGACCCGGTGGACCAGGCGCTGATCGAAGCCACCGAGGCGGCCCTCGCCCGCGGGATCGAGGCGGCCCGGATCGGGAACAAGATGGGGGACCTGGGCTATGCGATCGGCGGGGCATCGCGCCGCGCCGGCTACGGGCTGCTGGCGGACCACGGCGGGCACGGGATCGGCACGACCATGCACGCCGAGCCGCACGTTCCCAACGACGGCCGGCCCGGCCGCGGCATCAAGCTGACCGAGGGCTTGGTCATCGCGATCGAGCCGATGCTGATCCTGGGCGGCAAGGACGACTACTTCCACGACGACGACGAATGGACCCTTCGCTCGGCCAACGGCCGTCGTGCCGCGCACAGCGAGCACACCGTGGCCATCACGAAGGACGGGCCGGTCATTCTGACCCTGCCCTGACGGGAAGGTCGACCTGGCCGGAAACGGAAAGTCGCGTTCTCACCTTTGATTCGCGGTGAGGTGCCGGGAGTACGGAGGGACGCGTGGCTCCGGCCCTACGGCTGCGCGTGTTTCGGCAGGGTCAGGATTTCGGCTCCGTCGCTGGTGATGGCGATCGTGTGCTCGCTGTGGGCTGTTCGGCAGCCTGTTGCACTTCGGAGCGTCCACCCGTCGGCATCGGTGATCAGTTCGGCGGTGTCGGCCATGACCCACGGTTCCAGCGCGAGCAGCAGCCCGGGGCGCAGTTTGTAGCCACGGCCGGGCCGTCCGGTGTTTGCGACGTGCGGATCCTGGTGCATCGTGGATCCGATGCCATGACCTCCGAACTCGGTATTGATCGGATACCCGGCCCCGCTGAGGACCGAGCCGATGGCGTGGGAGATGTCGCCGATGCGGGCTCCGGGCACGGCGGCCGCAATCCCAGCGCTCAATGCGCGTTCGGTTGCCCTGATCATCGCGACGCTTTCCGGAGGCTGTGAGTCGCCCACGAGGAAGCTGATGGCGGCGTCGGCAGCAACTCCGCCCTTGGAGACGGCGAGGTCGAGTGTCAGCAGGTCGCCGTCGGCAAGTCTGTAGTCGTGGGGCAGTCCGTGGAGGACGGCGTCGTTGACGGCCGTGCAGATGTAGTGTCCGAACGGCCCGCGTCCGAACGATGGCTCGTAGTCGACGTAGCAGGACAGGGCTCCGGCCTCGGTGATCATGGTACGGGCCCACCGGTCGATGTCCAGGAGGTTCGTGCCTACTGCGCTGCGGCTCTTCAGCGTCTGCAGGATATGCGCGACCAGGGCACCGGCCTCTCGTGCCCGGGCCAGTTCCGTGGAGTTCAGGATCTCGATCATGTGGCGCCTTTCTCACGCAACCAATAACTATCCCGGCCATATTATCCCGGTACTAGAATCGGAGCCATGGTCAGATTGCCCCTCACACCCGAAGAGGTCGAGCGCGGACAACGCCTCGGCGCCCTGCTGCGTCGCGCCAGGGGAGAGCGCTCGATGCTTGAGACCGCGCTCGAGGCGCGTGTCTCACCGGAGACCCTCCGGAAGATCGAGACAGGCCGTGTTGCGACCCCTGCCTTCCCGACCATCGCGGCGATCGCCGATGTCCTCGGTCTCTCCCTCGACGCGGTATGGGCCGAGATCAACCCGCCGGGACGCGGTAGCGCACCGACCAACTCCGGCCACCGGCCGCGGGAGCGTTTGGCCTCGTAAGAGGCCGCGGCTAATCGGCCGCGGCTATCCGGCTGGTGGCGCCGCCCGGGCGTGACGCCGCCAGCCGGACGACGGCGCGTCCGGGCACCGCCTCGCTGGCCACCTCGAAGCCGGCCGCCAGGAAGAGGCCCACGGTGCCGTGATAGAGGTCGGCCGGGCCGGCTTTGGGCCTTTGCGCGGGATCGACGGGGTACCCCTCCACCACTTCGGCGCCGTGGGCGAAGGCGTGCCCGACCGCGGCCCTGAGCAGTGCCTGCGCCACACCGGTGCGGCGGTGGCCGGGGGAGACCACGAAGCACGTGACCGACCACACGTTGTTCCCATGGTCGCGGGCCACTTCCGGACCCGCCGCTGTCAGGACTCTCGAGCGCAGGATCCGCGGGGAACAACCGCGGGGTTCCACCGCGCACCAGCCCACGGGGTTCCCGTCGCGGAAAGCCAGCACCCCCGGAGCCGGGGCGCCGCCGTCGAACTTGTCCCGCAACTGGTTTTTCCGCTGCTCCGGCGTGGACGCCGACCACTGCGGTCCGGTGAGGGCGAAGAAACGGCACCAGCAGCGCGACGGCTCGCCTCGGCTGCCGAAGAGACGCTCGACGTCGGGCCAGCCCGCCGGCGCGGTGGCAATAGCGGATGGCCCGCTGGTTTCTGCGTTCATGGAATGAGGCTAGCGCCTGCGGATTTCAGCGGGTCTGCGTGCCTTGGGTTGGCTGTCGGCTTGCGCGCGTGCGGTGCGCCGCGAGCCGGAGTTGGATGATGCGGGCGGCTCCGGCGATGGCAACCAGGACGCCGCCCCCGACCGCGGCAATGAACAGCGCAATTCCGAGCGGGACCGAGCCTTCGAGGCCAAAGAACTTCACCAGCACGTATTCCTGGTTCTGCAGGATGAACGCGATGAGCAGGATCAGCACCACGAGTGCGCTCGCGACGGCGGCCCAGACCATTCCAGCGCGGGTCACCTGGCGCGGTTCAGGGGCCGGGGCGGGCGTCTCTGTCCGCGGAGTTTCTTCGCGCGGCGTCTCGGCGCTTGGGGCCGGCATTGCGGCACCAGAGGCCCCGGACACCACATCGGTCCCTCCGGCCGGGCTATCGGCGAGCTGCCCCGCCCCGGCGGACCTTTGCGGGGCGTCAGCCTGCTCGGGGTACGGGGCGGTCAAGTCGTCGTTGGGATCTTGGGGATCGAATTCGCGGGGAGTCTGGGTCATAGCGGCCGTACCTTTCGGTTGCGGGCAGGGCGTGCAGGGTTCCCTGCTGTCCTGCCTGTCAACTCAATCCTAAGCGTGCTGACCTCTAACAGAGGGAGGAGGGGTGAGTGTGCGCAGGAGAGCCGGGCGGGCGCGGCTGAAATATGCGAAGACTGGCAAGGCGAGGGCTGTTGGCACCGGGCGGACGACGGTATAGCGTCGCAGCCAAGGATGCCTGGTGAAGGAGGGCCGCCGTGAGTATCGTCGACAACGCCGTGTACGTAGACGGTTACCGGACTGCGGACCCGGAAAGCCTGGACGAGACGTACTTCATCCTGCGGCAGCGCCAGGGTATGGCCTGGATCGGGCTCTACCGGCCGGATGCCGAAGAGCTGCGGTCCGTGGCCGGGGAATTCGATCTCAACCACTTGGCTGTGGACGATGCGCTCGCCGGCCACCAGCGGGCCAAGCTGGAACACTACGGTGACACGCTCTTCCTTGTCCTGCGCCCCGCCCGGTACCTCGACGACGTGGAAAAGGTGGAGTTCGGCGAGATCCATGTTTTCCGCGGGGCGGACTTCGTGGTCACAGTGCGCCGGGCCGAATCGCCGGATTTGGCGCGGGTCCGCCACCGGATGGAGTCCCAGCCTGCGTTCCTGGCACTTGGTCCGGACGCCGTGCTCTACGCGATCCTGGACCAGGTGGTGGACGAGTATGAGCCGGTTGCTGCCGGCCTGGAGAACGACGTGGATGAAATTGAGGACGATCTCTTCGCCGCGGACCCGGGGGTGTCCCGCCGGATCTACGAACTCTCCCGCCAGGTCATCATGTTCCAGCGGGCGACGGCTCCGCTTGTGGGGATCCTGCAGTCACTGATGGCCGCCACGGAGGATCACCAGCCCGAGCCGGAGTTGCAGGACCACTACCGGGACGTCCTGGACCATGTGCTGCGGCTGAGTGAACGCATCACGGCCTTCCGTGCCCTGTTGCAAAATGCGCTCGCAGTCAATGCGGCGCTGGTGGCCCAGCGGCAAAATGACGAAATGCGGTTGCTGACGGAGTCGAGCTACGCCCAGAACGAGCAGGTCAAGCGGATCTCCTCGTGGGCGGCCATTCTGTTCGCGCCGACACTGATTGGCACCATCTATGGAATGAATTTCCGTAGCATGCCGGAACTGGACTGGGTCTTCGGCTACCCGATGGCTCTGGGGCTGATGATCGGCATGGGCGTGGCGCTGTACTGGACGTTCAAGCGCAACAAGTGGATCTAGCGTGCTCCTCACGTGGGCGAACGCCTACGGAGATCGCGGCCCTGGCCTGCGGGAAGTTCCGGCAGGCCAGAGCCGTACTCTGGTGCCCCAGGAGGGAATCGAACCCCCGACCGGCGGATTAGAAGGCCGCTGCTCTATCCCCTGAGCTACTGGGGCATGCCGACGTAGTGCCCGGCTGCTGCCGGGGGACGCCTCAAAAAGCTTACCGTGCCCTGCGCCCGTCCGCTGTCAGGACCGCCCGAAGGGCATGCCGCCCCCGTGCCGGGCCGCGCGATGTCCGGAATCTCTGCAACGTATTGCGCCGCGCTCGCCGGTTCGCCGGAAATGGCCGCTTTGGGTGGGTGTATGGCGGCCGTTTGTGGCGAATGGGTGAGGGGCGGCGGCGTGCCAGTCGTGTTTGCCGGCGACGGGGCGGCTTCTGTGTTCCTAGCGAGGACTTGGTGCCTGCGGCGCTTTCGCGCGCCGGCATTGTGCCGCGCCTTCCGTGCCGTCCCGCCTGGGTTTTCCACATGGCGTAGGCGGGCTCTCGCGGAGTTCTGTCCACGGCGCGAAGCTGAAGGAGCCTGCTAAGGCGCAACATTTCGAGACAGGACATGAGAATGAGTGACAACATCACGGTCCGTGGCTTCGTTGCCACGGAGATCAAGAGTTCGACTACGCCGGGCGGGGTAGCGACGGCGTCGTTCCGGCTGGGCTCAACCGACCGGCGCTACGATCGGGCCACGGGCGCGTGGATCGACGGGAACACCAACTGGTTCACCGTCCAGGGCTATCGGCAGTTGGCCGGCAACATCGGCTGCAGCATCAAGAAGGGACAGCGGGTCATCGTCATGGGACGGCTCAAGATGAGGAGCTGGGAGAATGACGGCCGGATTTACCACGTGGCCGAAATCGCCGCCGAGTCCGTCGGCCACGACCTCATGTGGGGCTCTGCCAACTTCATCCGCACGGCCACCAACGGTCCCCAGGACGCCGCCGGGCAGTCCGGTTCGTCCCCGGCTTTCCCGGACGACGGCCGTGAGGGGAGCGATGAGGATGACCAGGCCCGTGCGGGGCACCACGGCGACAACGACACCAACAACGACGACACCGACGACGCCGACGACGACGGGTCCGGATCCCACACCGTATTCATCAATGACGCCAGCGGCGAGGCGGAAGAACTCGACCAGGAGACGGGCGAACTGAAAGGGGCTGCCGCCTGAAAGGGAATCGGCTGCGTGGCGGGTAGAACCGGGGCGAAGGAGGCGTGGGGCCACGGCAGGGCTGCTTTCGGGACAGGACTGCCGACGTGACAGACTTGCCGGATGAAGCAAGCCGGGACGATCAGCCACACGGCGACGTTGGCCCCTGGCGGGAGCGGGCTTCCGGCGCTGGTCCTGGCTCTGGGGCTGGTACTGACTTCGGCGGTCGCGTGTTCGGCACCGTCGGAGGCGGGTGCCGCGGGCACTGCGTCTTCAAGTGTCGACGGGACGATTGAGGGCGGCGCTGGGGGATCCGGGGCGCGACCCAGTTCCGGCGCCGCACTCGATGCAGCTCTCGGCGCAACGCCTGGCGCCACAACCGGCGCAACGCCTGGCGCCGTCCCCGGTGCCACCGTGGACGCGGCCACGTCCGACACGAAAGCCCGGGTTGAGGCCGCACTCAACAGGGTGACCGCCGCCGACCGGAGGCCGGACACGGAGCAGGTCCGCTCAGCCCTGATAGACGCCGGGTTCCCTTCAGGCAGTGTGGAGGTCACCGCCAGCCGGACCCCCACGGGCCTGGACGCGGACGCCGTCGAAGTGGCTGTCAGCGCTGGACAGGACTGCATCGTTGGGCAACTTCGCGACGGCAGCGTGACGTCCGCAGTCCTTCCGCCACTCGCCGACGGACGCTGCCTCGTGGGTGCGGCGGGCTGAGCGCGGCGCCGTCGCGGGTGGGCAGAGGGACCGCATGAATGTGAGTTATCCCGGCTGAACCACTAGATTTGTAGGCATGGCGGAATTTATCTACACAATGACCAAGGCCCGTAAGGCTGTTGGCGAAAAACTTATCCTCGATGACGTAAGCATGTCCTTCTTCCCGGGGGCCAAGATTGGCGTCGTCGGACCGAATGGTGCAGGTAAGTCCACCATTCTCAAGATCATGGCCGGACTGGACACGCCCTCGAACGGCGAGGCCAGGCTCAGCCCCGGCTACACGGTGGGTATCCTGCTGCAGGAACCGCCGCTGAACGAGGACAAAACCGTCCTGGGCAACGTCCAGGAAGGCGTCGGCGAGATCTTCGGCAAGATCCAGCGCTTCAACGAAATCTCGGAAGAGATGGCCAACCCCGACGCTGACTACGATGCCCTCCTCGAGGAGATGGGCCAGTTGCAGGAAGCGATCGACGCCGCCGATGCCTGGGACCTCGACTCCCAGCTGGAGCAGGCCATGGACGCCCTCCGCTGCCCGCCGCCGGAAGCCGACGTCACCCTGCTTTCCGGTGGTGAGCGCCGCCGCGTCGCCCTCTGCAAACTCCTGCTGCAGAAGCCGGACCTGCTGCTCCTCGACGAGCCCACTAACCACCTCGATGCCGAGAGTGTCCTCTGGCTCGAACAGCACCTCTCCAGCTACCCGGGCGCCGTCCTCGCCGTCACCCACGACCGGTACTTCCTCGACCACGTGGCCGAATGGATCGCCGAAGTGGACCGCGGCCACCTCTACCCGTACGAGGGTAACTACTCCACGTACCTCGAGAAGAAGCGCGCCCGCCTGGAAGTCCAGGGCAAGAAGGACGCCAAGCAGGCCAAGCGCCTCACCGAGGAACTCGAGTGGGTCCGCTCCAACGCCAAGGGACGCCAGACCAAGTCGAAGGCCCGCCTGGCCCGCTACGAGGAAATGGCTGCCGAAGCCGACCGCACCCGCAAGCTGGACTTCGAAGAGATCCAGATTCCGCCGGGACCGCGCCTGGGTGGCCTCGTCCTGGAGGCCAAGAACCTCCAGAAGGGCTTCGAGGACCGCACGTTGATCGACGGGCTGTCCTTCAGCCTGCCGCGCAACGGCATCGTCGGTGTCATCGGCCCCAACGGCGTCGGCAAGTCCACGCTGTTCAAGACGATCGTCGGGCTCGAACCCCTCGACGGCGGTGAGCTGAAGATCGGCGATTCGGTCAAGATCTCTTACGCGGACCAGAGCCGCGGCGGCATCGACCCGAACAAGACCCTGTGGGAGGTCGTCTCCGACGGCCTCGACTACATCCAGGTCGGCCACGTCGAAATGCCGTCCCGCGCCTACGTCGCCGCCTTCGGCTTCAAGGGCCCGGACCAGCAGAAGAAGGCCGGGGTGCTCTCCGGTGGTGAGCGCAACCGCCTGAACCTGGCACTGACCCTCAAACAGGGCGGAAACCTGCTGCTCCTCGACGAGCCGACTAACGACCTCGACGTCGAAACCCTCAGCAGCCTCGAAAACGCCCTGCTCGAATTCCCGGGCTGCGCCGTTGTCGTCTCGCACGACCGCTGGTTCCTGGACCGGGTGGCCACGCACATCCTCGCCTACGAAGGTGACGAGGAGAACCCCTCCAAGTGGTACTGGTTCGAGGGCAACTTCGAATCCTACGAGGAGAACAAGATCGAGCGCCTGGGCCCGGATGCGGCCAAGCCGCACCGCGTGACCCACCGCCGCCTCACCCGCGACTAAACCCGCAGCGCACCAAGCGAAAAACAAAAGGCTGGCCCCCCACCGGGGGAGCCAGCCTTTCGCATGCCACCGTCACCTGCCGCCGGCCGACAATGGCCACCGGCGGACCGCAGCCACCCGAATGCCGGCCACCGGCCTACGCGGGCCGCCGGTACGCGAGGCGCCGCGGTTCAGCCGCGGTCGGCCTTGCGCATCTGGTGCTGCAGGACCTTGGACTGGACTGCGCCCTTGACCTTGTTCTTGAGGTCCGTGGGAATCCGGATCATGCCTTCCTGCGCCACCGTGGCCACGTGCACGCCGTCGCGGCTGAAGATCTTGCCGGTGGCCAGGCCGCGGGCTCCCTGGGCGCTGGGGGACTCCTGCACGTAGAGCAGCCATTCGTCCACGCGGAGGGGACGGTGCCACCACATGGCGTGGTCCAGGCTGGCCACCGACATCCCCGGGGTAATCCAGCTCATCCCGTGCTTGCGGAGGATGGACTCCAGGATGGTGTAGTCGCTCGCGTAGGCCAGGGCCGCGCGGTGCAGCTCCGGATCATCCGGCATCGGCCCGAACGTCTTCATCCAGACCGCGTTGCGCGGTTCCTTGTCGCCCTTCGCCGAGACGTACAGGGCCGGGTCAACGTGCCGGATATCGAACGGCCGCTCATAGGCCCAGTGGCGGGCCACCGGGTGGTCGTACTTGCCCAGAAGGTCAGCCGTGCTGGGCAGCGACTCCGGCCCGGGGATACCGGCCGGCATCTCGGTCTGGTGCTCAATTCCCTCGTCCTCATCCTGGAACGAGGCGATCATGGACAGGATGGGCATGCCCTCCTGGTACGCGTGCACGCGCCGCGCCGAGAATGAGCGGCCGTCCCGGAGCCGCTGGACGCCGAAGGTGATGGGCTTGTTGGCGTCTCCCGGACGCAGGAAGTAGCCGTGCATGGAGTGCACGCCGCGCCCCTCAGGAACGGTCCGGCTCCCGGCAATCAGCGACTGCGCCAGCACCTGGCCGCCGAACACGCGGTGCCGGGGCTGCTGCTGGGAAGGACCCATAAAGATGTCCTCGTCCGTCCGGGCACCCTCCAGTTCACCGAGGTTCAGCAATTGGAGGAGCGAGGAGGTGGGGTCCTGGGTCGGCGGACCCTGCAATCCGGCTTCGGCTTCAGTCATGGTTCGACTCTAGACGTCCCTCCGGCGCCGTCCCAAAGAGGCACAGCCGGTAGAGTCGATATTGTGTCTGATGTCCTCACCCAGCCCCTGCAGTTCACCGATCCCCGCGACCTCGCCGATCTGCGCACTTTCGCGACCCGCGCCAAATCGATTGACGACGGCGCGATCCGCCTCCAGGCGTCCGGCCCGGTGCTCGCCGCCTACGTTTGCGTGCTGCGGCCGCGGCTGCTGGGGGAGTCGACGCCGACGATCCTCGGGCTGCGGACCATGGCCCTGGCGCAGCCGGCGGACACCGATGTCACCGTCCCGATCTCGGCGGTGCTTGACCGGCTGGCACGTGCAGGGGAGGGCGACGTCGAACTGCCGCTGCCTCCGGTAACCGTTACAGAATCGTGGGCTGGTGTCGGAGCGCCCCGCAGCGGCTGGGAAGCCGTCGCCACTTTGCAGGATTCGGCGCTGCGCCAGTCTGCCGAGGCCGGCATCACCGAGATCGCCGCCATCATCCCGGACAAACCCGGCGCATTGATCGTCAACAACGCCCGGGCCACAGTCTGGGGCCGGGAATTGCCCGGTGCCGCCGGGCTCCCGCTGGGTGCCGCGTTCGCGGCCCTCACGCTCGGCTTCCTGGCCGACGGCGAGCAGCAGCTTTTCCGGGCGGGACGCTGGTTCCGGCTCAGCGGACCCCGCGGGCATGTCCTGGCCCGCACCGGTTCAGGACTCAAGCTTCCGCTTTAGGGGACGTACGGCGGTTACCGCGCAAACCACTTGCCGTCCAATACCCTGCTGGGTATCCTTAAACCCAGAAAGACCCCGGAGGCATTCCCCCAAGTGCCTCCGGGGTCTTTCCATGTTGGTCCTCAGGCGCCGGACGGGCTGTTCACCATGGACAGGGCCG
Organism: Arthrobacter sp. 001422645; assembly: GCF_059816125.1. Classification (NCBI taxonomy): domain Bacteria; kingdom Bacillati; phylum Actinomycetota; class Actinomycetes; order Micrococcales; family Micrococcaceae; genus Arthrobacter; species Arthrobacter sp. 001422645. The sequence goes on from NZ_JCBANT010000015.1 coordinate 43,473, forward strand.
CCCGCTCCATGTAGTCCCAGAGCGTCCCCTCGTAGAGGGGCGGGAGGTCCAGGGAATCCACCGCGGTGCGCATGTGGTGCAGCCACCGGTCCTTCGCTTCGGGGGTGACCCGGAACGGCATGTGGCGCATCCTGAGCCGGGGGTGCCCGCGCTCCTCGCCGTACGTCGTCGGGCCGCCCCAGTACTGCTCAAGGAACATCAGGAAGCGCCGCTTCGCGGGTCCCAGGTCCTCCTCCGGATACATCGGCCGCAGCAGCGGATCAGCCGCCACACCGTCGTAAAACACGTCGATGAGCTTCACGAAGGTCTCGTGGCCGCCCACGGCGTCGTAGAAGTTGTCCGTGTAGCCGGGCTGGCTGAAGGGATCGTTTTGCAGCAGCTGCTTGGGCTGGCGGGGTTCGCCGGCGCTGGGTATCGTCATGGCCCTATTCTCCGGCTTTCTGCTGGGGGGCGTTGTCCGCCTCGCCCTCCGGCGGTGTGACGGGCGGGATGTAGTTGCCCTGGGAGCGGTTGCCCACCCGCAGGATTTCACCGTTGCGCAGGTACCAGATAGTGCCGTCCTCCGACCGGACCCGGGTGATCCTCAGGTTCATGGCCTCCACCGTGCCCACCACCTCGGAGGTCTCGATGATGTCGCCGATGCCGTACTGGTCCTCGATGGTGATGAAGACGCCGGCGAGGAAGTCACGGATGAGCTGCTGGGCGCCGAAGCCGATGGCGATACCGAGGATTCCGACGCTGGTCAGGATGGGAGCGACGTCCACGTTCAGGTTCTTGAGCACGTACACGCTGGTGAGGACCGAGATGAGGACGCCCACGACGCTCCGGAGCAACGCTCCGATGGTGTGGGCCCGCTGGACCCGGCGTTCGTGCTCCAGCGCGCGGAGCGCGGGCGCCGCCCAGCGGAAGTACGGTTTTTTGAAGAAGGTGGATCCTGCGGCGATGCGCTTGGTGATGACGGAGATCATGAAGGACGCCACCAACCACACGGTGATGCCGACCCCCAGGCTGATGAGGACACCCGCCACGTTGATTTCCGACATGGCCGACATGTCCGGCGGGGTGATGGGTTCGGTGGTCATGCTGAACATCGGCGGGGTACTCCTAGTGGCTGTGTTTCTGCTGCCGGCCGGTAGCGCCGGGCTTCGCGTCCTGAGGGGCGGCCGGCGTTCGCCGGGCGCATAACACTCTGGTCTCATTCAACATTAGCGCCGTACCGTGGCCCCATGAGCATCCTGGTACTTGGGGGCACGGCCTTCCTCTCAGCAGAAATAGCCCGGCAGGCAGTGGCCGCCGGTCACGACGTCACCTGCCTGGCGCGCGGAACAGTGTCCGTCCCGCCCGACGGCGCCGCCTGGCTGAGGGCCGACCGCTCGGAGGGGGCCGCCGCGTATTCGGCCGCCACGGAGGCGTCCGACGGCGGGTGGGACGCCGTCGTCGACGTGTCCCGGGACCCGGACCAGGCGCGGGAGGCGCTGGAGGCGCTGGCGCGCTCCGCCGGGCACTGGACCTTCGTCTCCAGCTGCTCCGTCTACGCGGACCATTCCGTGGCCGGCGCGGCCGAAGACGCCGGTGTTTTGGCGCCGCTCCCGCCCGGCACGGAGCTCACCGCCGGGAACTACGGCGAGGCCAAGGCGGCGATCGAGCACTGGACCACGAAGCACGCCGGGGACAGGGCCCACATCTGCCGGGCCGGACTCATCGGCGGCCCGGGCGACGGCTCGGACCGCTACGGCTACTGGCCGGCCCGCTTCGCCCGGGACGCCGGTCCCGTCCTGGTCCCGGACATCCCCGCGGACGCCACCCAGGTCATTGACGTCCGTGACCTCGCAGCCTGGATTCTTACCGCTGCCGAAAGCGGGACCACCGGGGCGCTGAACGCGGTCGGTGAGCCGGTGCCGTTCGCTGCGTACCTCGAGGAATCCCGGCAGCTCGCCGGGGGCGACGCCGGGATGGTTGCCGCTCCGTCGGACTGGCTGGCGTCCCGCGGTGCGAACTACTGGGCGGGCCCGGACTCGCTGCCGTTATGGCTGCCGCCGGGCCACGAGGGATTCGCGACCCGCAGCAACGCCGCCGCCCGTGCAGCCGGACTGCGCACCCGGCCGTGGACGGACACGCTGCGGGACATGCTGGCGGATGAGCGCCGCCGCGGGCTCGGCCGTGAACGCATAGCCGGGATGAGCCCGGAAACGGAACGCCGGATCCTGTCCGAGTACCAAGCCGCCAACGCCCAATAGGGGCTTCCCGGTTCCGGCCGAGGGCACGGCTGGGCCCTCAGGCCGGCTGGTCCGTTCAGCCCGCTTGGCCGGCGACCACGGCGCTCGGCTCGTGCAGCACCGGGAAGTTGACGCTCCGGGCGATGAAGCAGACCTGGTTGGCCCCGGCGTGCAGTTCCTCCAGGAGTTCCTCCGTCGCCGGAGCCGCCAGGGTCACCCGGGGCTTGAGCGTCACCGATTCAAACTGTCCGCTGCCGTCCCGGTTGGTCCGCATCAGTCCCTCGGCCCGGTCCTCGTACGCCGTCACCACCACCCCGTGCTTTACGGCGACGTGCAGGAAGGACAGCATGTGGCACTGCGACAGGGCCGCGAGCAGCAGCTGTTCCGGGTTGTAGCGGGTCCGGTCCCCGTGGAAGGTGGGGTCCGCGGAGCCGTGCAGCACGGGCAGCCCGGGGATCTCGACGTCGTGGTCGCGGGAATAGCCGCGGTACGACGCCGTCCCCTCGCCCAGGTTCCCGGTCCAGCGGACGGTCAGCGTGTAGCGGTGTTCATCGAGGCTCATGGGTCCAGCCTAGAACGAAGGAACCCCGGCGCCCTATGAGAGCGCCGGGGTTCCGGGGTCGCGGGGGCGGATGCCTACCCGGCGTCGGCCTGGCGGGCGCGCAAGGCGCGCGCCACGCCGTCGCGGTTCTCCAGCATCATCCGCCGCAGGGCGGCGCTGTCCTCCGGCAGCGCGGCAAGGAACTCATCGGTCCGGTCGACGGTGGCCTGCGTGGTCAGCTGCGCCGGGTAGAGCCCGACGACGATCTGCTGCGCCAGCGCGTGCGTGCGCTCCTTGACGATGCCCGGGACGGCGTCGAAGTACTTCCCGGCGTAGGGCTCCAGCAGGGACGTGTCGAGCACCCGGGTGAAGCCGCTGACGGCCGAGCCCTGGAGAGCGTTGGACAGCTCGCCCTTGACCACAATCGAGTCCCAGGCCGCGGCCTTGGCCTCGGGTGTCGGAATGGCCGCCGTGGCGAGGGCCGCCGCGTTCTGCCCGGTGGCGGTGTTGTCGTGCTCGAGTTCGGCCTCGATCGCGTCCTGCCCGGCCCGGCCGCCGACAACGAGGGAGGTGATCAGTTCCCAGCGCAGGTCCTGGTCCACGGTGAGGCCTTCCAGTGTCAGGCTGCCCTCCAGCAGCCCGGACACGGTGTCCAGCTGGGACGCGCTGCGGGCCAGCAGGGCATAGGACTTGACGAACTGCAGTTGCGCGTCGGAGCCGGCCGGGACGCCCGAGGCGAGCTCCCAGAGCCGGTCGGCGGCCGCGATTGCGGTGGCTTCCTTGTGTTCCGCGGCCACATAGAAGTTCAGCGCGGTGGCCAGCTGGCGCAGCTGGACCAGGATCACCGACGAATCGGATTCCTCGGCGATGTTGGCCAGGATCAGTTCCACGTAGCCGCGGGCGGGGGTTTCGCCGTCGCGGGCCGCATCCCAGGCCGAGCCCCACACGAGGGTGCGGGGGAGGCTCTGGCTGAAGTCCTTGAGGTGAGCCGTGGCGGTGGCCAGCGACTTCGGGTCGAGCCGGACCTTGGCGTAGGCGAGATCGTCGTCGTTGAGCAGGATCAGGTCCGGCTGGGCCAGTCCGGCCAGCGCCGGCACCTCGGTGCGCGCGCCATCGACGTCGAGTTCCTCGCGGTGGACGCGTTCCAGCTTCCCGGCGCCGTTGAGGTTGTAGAAGCCGACGGCGAGCCGGTGCGGGCGCAGGGTGGGCTGGGCCTCGGTGGCGGACTGCAGGATCGCGAAGGAGGAGATGGTGCCGTCCCCGCCGACGGACAGCTCGGGCTTGAGCGTGTTGACCCCGGCGGTCTCCAGCCAGAGCCGGCCCCACTGGTCCAGGTCGCGGCCGCTGGACTTTTCGAGCTCGGCCATGAGGTCGCTGAGCTCGGTGTTCTGCCAGGCATGCTTGCTGAAGTACTCGCGGACGCCGGCCATAAACTCCTCCGGACCCACCCAGGCGACCAGCTGGCGCAGGACCGAGGCGCCCTTGGCGTAAGTGATGCCGTCGAAGTTGACCTCAACGTCCTCCAGGTCGTTGATCTCGGCGAAGATCGGGTGTGTTGTGGGGAGCTGGTCCTGCCGGTAGGCCCAGGACTTCTCCACCGAGGCGAAGGTGGTCCAGGCGTGGTCGAACCGGGTGTTTTCCACGGCGGCCAGGTGGGACATGTACTCGGCGAAGGACTCATTGAGCCAGAGGTCGTTCCACCAGCGCATCGTCACGAGGTCCCCGAACCACATGTGGGCGAGTTCGTGGAGCACGGTAATGGCACGGCGTTCCACCTGGGCGTCTGTGACCTTGCTGCGGAAGACGTAGCCTTCCAGGATGGTGACGGCGCCGGCGTTCTCCATGGCCCCGGCGTTGAACTCCGGGACGAAGAGCTGGTCGTACTTCTCGAACGGGTACGGGCAGCCGAACTGTGCCTCGAAGAACTCGAAGCCCTGGCGGGTGAGCTCGAAGATGTTGTCCGCGTCCAGGTACTGCATCAGCGATTTGCGGGCGAAGACGCCCAGCGGTGTGACCTTGCCGTCGGCGGAGACCACTTCGCTGCGGACTGACTGGTACGGCCCGGCGATCAGGGCCGTGACGTAGGAGGAGAGCCGCGGTGTGGGGGTGAATTCCCAGACGGAGCGGGCGCCGCCGTCCGTGCCGGGGATGGTCTCCACCGGCGGCGGGGTGGGGGAGTTGGAGATGACATCCCAGTGTGAGGGGGCGATGACTGTGAACGTGAAGCTGGCCTTGAGGTCGGGCTGTTCAAACACGGCGAACATCCGGCGGGAATCCGGAACCTCGAACTGGGTGTAGAGGTACACCTCGTGGTCCACCGGGTCCACGAAGCGGTGCAGCCCTTCGCCCGTGTTCATGTACGGGGCTTCGGCGACCACCAGCAGTTCGTTGTCCGCCGCGAGATCCGGCAGCTGGATACGGACGCCGTCGGAGACCTCGGCCGGGTCGAGTTCGCGGCCGTTCAGGGTCACGCTCTGCACGGCGTCGGTGACCGCGTCGATGAAGGTCGAGGACCCCGGCTTGGCCGTAAACTTCACGGCGGTGGTGGTGCCGAAGACTTTCTCCCCGCGGGTCAGGTCGAGTTCGACCTCGTAGGAGTCGACGGCGATCAGTTCGGCGCGGTCGCGTGCCTCGGCGCGCGTCAGGTTCATTCCGGGCAAAGTGGGGCCTCCAGGGATGCTTAGGGGTGGGAACTCGATACTGTGAAATCATTCTTTCACTTCTGCGGCTCTTGGCAAGTTGCCTGCGTCACACCCGGTTACCGAACGCGGAATCGCCGGGAGTAGCGTTAGGGATATGGGAAAGCTTCGAGACTCCGTCGATGCCAGGGCGCTGCGTTTCGCTGTGGGGTTCCCCCTGATGCTCGCAGCCGCGTTTGTGGTGTGCGCTTTCCTCGTCCGCCCGGATCTGCCCGAGCCGCTGGCGGTGCGCTGGGCCGGGGGAACCGCCGTGGACTTCGCGCCCTTCGGGGCCGTCGTCGGGGCCGGTGCGGTCATGATTGTGCTGATCGGCTGGGCGGTGCTGGTCCAGGCCGTCCCGCTGTCCCGCCCGGCCATTATGCGCCGGATCATGATGGGTACCGGCCTGTTCGTGAGCCTCTTCATCGTCACAGTCCTCGCCGCCGTGTTGGTCGGGCAACTTGGGCTGGAAGAGGCAGACCAGGCGCAGGTGGACGTCGCCGTGCTCGCCATGGGCAGCGGCGCCGCCGTGGGCCTGGGATTCGTGATGGGCTTCGTCTTCAAAGCCGACGAGCGCTGGTCCACGGATGACGACCGCGCCATGGAAGCGGCGCTGGCCCGCGAACTGGATCCGGACCTGGCCCGTGATCACGTGAGCCTGTGGGTCCACGCCCGCAGCTCGGTCTTTGTGATGCTCGGAATCGCCACCGTGCTTCCTGCCGCCCTCCTCACGATCGCCGTGCCCTGGCTGGCCGCCCTGCTGTTCGCCCTGGCCCTGCTGGCTGCCGCGTGCCTGTTCGCCCGGATCAGGGTGGACCGGAGCGGCCTGCGGGTCTTCGCCGCGGGCTTCGTCAGGGTGATGGACGTGCCGGCCGCTGCCATTGAGGCGGCGACGCCGAAAGAGGTCAAAGCGGCTGACTATGGCGGCTGGGGCTACCGGAGCCGCGGCACGGCGACGGCCCTGCTGGTCAGCAGCGGGCCCGCCGTCGTCGTCGACCGCTCCGACGGGCGGACCCTGACCGTCAGCGGCGGCAGTGCCACGACGGCGGACAACGTGGCGCAGGTGCTCTCGCGGGTGGCAGCACGGGCCCGCCGGACCGGCGGCTCCACAGATTTGTGACGCCGGCGGCCCTCCCTGCCGGCCCGGGCCCTAGTAGGCTGGAAGCAGCCCCCAACCCGCACCAGCAGCCCACGTGACCGCACGGGCCTGCCCGATTGAACGGATTCGCCGTGACTCCCTCCGACCTCCCGCGCGTGCACATCGCCACCGACCACGCCGGCATGGAACTCAGCGCCCACCTCGTCAGCCACCTCACCGCCCAGGGCTACGAGGTAGTCGACCACGGACCCAAGGCCTACGACGCGCTGGATGACTACCCCTCCTTCTGCATCAACGCCGCCCTCGCTGTTGTGGCGGACCAGGAAGCCGGCACCAGCGCCCTCGGCATCGTGCTGGGCGGCTCCGGCAACGGCGAGCAGATTGCCGCCAACAAGGTCAAGGGAGTCCGCGCCGCGCTGGCCTGGAACCTCTCCACCGCGAAGCTGGCGCGTGAGCACAACGATGCCAATGTGGTGGCCGTCGGCGGCCGCCAGCACAGCGTCGCGGAAGCCACCGACATCATCGAGGCCTTCCTGGCCGAACCCTTCAGCAACGACGAGCGCCACGTCCGCCGCATTGGCAAGATCGCCACCTACGAGCGCACCGGCGAGGTCGTCGACTAGTGCCGGAAGGGCATTCCGTCCACCGGCTGGCCCGCCAGTTCGGGGACGTTTTTGTCGGGGAGCGGCTCGCGGTCTCCTGTCCGCAGGGCCGGTTCACCCAGGGCGCGGCGCTGCTGGACGGCCACACGCTCACCGGCTCCGTGGCGCACGGGAAGCACCTCTTCCTGGAGTTCGAGCACGGGCTCATCCTGCACGTCCATCTGGGGCTCTACGGCGCTTGGGACTTCGGCGGCGACGACCACTTCCGCGGCGCGTCCAGTATCGGCGCGCCCCGCAAGGTGGGGGAGCGGGAGCTCTACGACGACGGCGGCGGGCCGGCAGCGTACGCGGGCCCGCCCGCTCCGGTCGGCGCCGTCCGCGTCCGGCTCGCCGGCACCCACGGCTGGGCCGACCTCCGGGGCGCCACCACGTGCGCGGCGATCACGGAGGCCGAGGCGGCCGCCGTGCTGGCAAGGCTCGGCCCCGATCCGCTGCGGAACCTTCCCGGCGACCGGGACGCCTTTGCCGCCGCGATCCTGGCCAGGCGGACGCCGCTCGCTGCCTTGCTGATGGACCAGAAAGTGATAGCCGGGATCGGCAATGTCTACCGTGCCGAGCTGCTCTTCCGGCAGGGCCTGCACCCGTGGCTGCCCGGAGCCGGGCTCCCCGCGGACACGGCGCGGCGGCTCTGGGACGACACCGTAGGCATGATGTCCGACGGCGTCCGCGACGGCCGGATCATCACCACACCCCCGCGCTACTGGAGCGGGGTAGGCGGGGATGCGTCCGGCGGCGCATCTCCGGGTGGCCTGCCCGCATCTTTGCCCGTTCCGGAGCAGTCACACTTCGTTTACCGCCGGCACGGCCTCGACTGCCGTGACTGCGGAACCCCGGTGGCCCTGACCGAACTCGGCGCCCGCAAGCTCTACTGGTGCCCGGCCTGCCAGGCGCCGTGAGCCTGTCCGTGGGGCCAGCCGCGTCGAGTGCTCCATAACTGCCCTTCTGACCCGCCAGAAGGGCAGTTATGGAGCAGTGAATGGCTTGGACACGAAAAAAGCCCCTCCGCGGAGGGGCTTTTTTCGTCATATTTCTGAGGGGACGACGGGAATCGAACCCGCGTAATCAGTTTGGAAGACTGAGGCTTTACCATTAAGCTACGTCCCCGGGAATTTGCAGGAACTTTCCTGCGAAACTTCCGGGCGGCTGTTGAAGCCGGATACAACTAAACCCAATTCAGGGCCCCGCTGTCAAATGTGCAAACCGGCACAATATGACCGTAGACTGTTCTGTGCACTTACGGGGTGTAGCTCAGCTTGGCTAGAGCACCTGCTTTGGGAGCAGGAAGTCGCAGGTTCAAATCCTGTCACCCCGACTCTGCAGGTACCGCCAGACCTTGGCGGTGCAGAACCCCACCCCCTAAAACCAGGAGTACTTAGACTGTGAAGAGCGCTGTCGAGAACCTCACCCCCACGCGGGTCAAGCTCAATGTTGAGGTCCCCTTTGAGGAATTGAAGCCCAGCATCGCAGAGGCATACAAGACTGTTGCTTCGCAGATCCAGGTCCCCGGTTTCCGCAAGGGCAAGGTCCCCTCCAAGCTCATTGACCAGCGCGTTGGCCGCGGCTACGTGCTGGAGACGGCCATCAACGAAGGCCTCAACGGCTGGTACCAGGCGGCTGTCCAGGAAACCGGCATCCGCCCGCTGAGCCGTCCCGAGGTCGAAATCACCGAGGTTCCGGACCCGTCCGCCACCGACGGTGAACTCAAGTTCCACGCCGAGGTTGACGTGCGCCCCGAGATCGAGCTGCCCGACTACGCCGGCATCAAGGTAGAGGTCGCCGCCGCTGAGTCCACCGACGCCGACGTCGACAAGGCCCTGGACGAACTCCGCGGCCGCTTCGGCACGCTGAAGTCCATCGACCGCCCGGCGGCCGACAAAGACTTCCTGACCATCGACATCACCGCTTCCATCGATGGCGCCGAAGTTGATTCCGCCACGGGCCTGTCCTACCAGGTCGGCGCCGGCACCATGCTCGAGGGCCTCGACGAGGCCGTCACCGGCCTCAGCGCCGACGAGGACGCCATCTTCGACACCACCCTCGTGGGCGGCGAGCACGCCGGCGAGTCCGCGCAGGTCAAGGTCGTCGTCAAGTCCGTCAAGGAGCGCGAGCTCCCCGAGGCCGACGATGACTTCGCCCAGCTGGCCTCCGAGTTCGACACGCTGGCTGAACTCCGCGAGGACCTCGCCAAGCAGGCTGCAGAATCCAAGGTTGTTGAGCAGGGCGTCGAAGCCCGCGACAAGGTCCTCGACAAGCTCGTTGAGCTCGTAGAGGTTCCCGTGCCGGAATCCGTCGTCGAAGAGCAGCTGGAGCAGCACTTCAACGCCGAGAACGCCCACGGCGAAGGCGAGCACGACACCGAGGAGCACCGCGCCGAGGTCAAGGCCAACACCGAGCGTGCCTTCCAGAACGAGATCATCCTTGACGCCATCGCGGAAAAGGAAGAAGTCAATGTCAGCCAGAACGAGCTGATCGACTACATCGTCACCACCGCCAGCCAGTACGGCATGGACCCGAACCAGTTCGCCCAGATCATCGATCAGAGCGGCCAGGTTCCCATGATGGTTTCCGAGGTCCGCCGCCGCAAGGCGCTGGCCGTGGTCCTGGGCCAGGCCGAGGTCACCGACTCCGAGGGCAACACGGTTGACCTCAGCGAGTTCGTCCGCCCCGGCGGCGAGGAAGCTCCCGCTGAGGCAGGTGCCGAGGCCGACGTCGAGGAAGTCGCCTCCGAGGAAGCGGCTTCCGAAGAAGCAGCCACCGCAAAGAACGATGACCCGGCAGCAGTGAAGTTCTAACACTTCCTGTTCCCGCGGTTCCTGCCCGCACCCCCGGATCCATGATCCGGGGGTGCGGCTTTTTAAGCCCGCGATGAACCCTCCCGGGCAATCGTGCGCCGTCAGCGAACAGCCCCGTGCCTGAGCACAAAGCGGGCGGGAAAACCGTTAGTGTCCATGTAGGAAAGTTCAGTGATGTCGTCCAGTGGCGTCACCGTCGCCAGCGAGAGGTAAGTACATATGTCACAGCAAGCAGGGGCACCCCGGATGGCTACTGTCGATCCGGCCGCCCAGGATAACTACATTTACAACCGCCTGCTGAAAGAGCGCATCATCTGGCTCGGCTCCGAGGTCCGCGACGAAAACGCCAACGCGATCTGCTCGCAGCTGCTGCTGCTCTCGGCCGAGAACCCCGAGAAGGATATCTACCTCTACATCAACTCACCGGGCGGCTCCGTCACCGCCGGCATGGCCATCTACGACACGATGCAGTTCATCCCGAACGACGTCGTCACCGTCGCCACCGGCCTCGCCGCCTCGATGGGACAGTTCCTGCTCTCGTCCGGCACCAAGGGCAAGCGTTACGCCACCCCGAACGCCCGCATCCTGATGCACCAGCCCTCGGGCGGCATCGGCGGCACGGCCTCGGACATCAAGATCCAGGCCGAGCTCATCCTGCACATGAAGAAGGTCATGGCCGAACTGACGGCCGACCAGACCGGGCAGACGGTGGACACCATCCTCAAGGACAACGACCGCGACAAGTGGTTCACGGCCAAGGAAGCCCTTGAGTACGGCTTCTTCGACAAGATCGCTGCCCACGCGGGATCGGTCGCCGGCGGCGGCGGAACCAACGCCAACGGCGGCAACGCGGCCGCCGACGCAGCCACCGAGAACTGACCGGCACAGCAATGAATTCAGGAGCAATGAACATGAACTATAACTTCGGTTCGACTGCCGGCAACCTGCCGAGCAGCCGCTACGTGCTGCCGCAGTTCGAGGAGCGCACCCCCTACGGCTTCAAGCGCCAGGACCCGTACACCAAGCTGTTCGAGGACCGCATCATCTTCCTCGGCGTCCAGGTGGACGACGCATCGGCCGACGACGTCATGGCCCAGCTGCTGGTGCTCGAGTCCACCGACCCGGACCGCGACATCACGCTCTACATCAACTCCCCGGGCGGCTCCTTCACCGCCATGACGGCGATCTACGACACCATGACGTACATCCGCCCGGAGATCCAGACCGTCTGCCTCGGCCAGGCCGCCAGTGCCGCCGCCGTGCTCCTCGCGGCCGGCACGCCCGGCAAGCGCCTGGCCCTGCCGAACGCCCGCGTGCTGATCCACCAGCCCTCCCTGTCCGGAGGCCAGGGCGGGCAGGCCTCGGACCTGGAAATCCAGGCCGCCGAGGTCATGCGGATGCGTTCATGGCTCGAAGACACGCTGGCCAAGCACTCCGGCCGGACGCCGGAGCAGGTCAACAATGACATCGAGCGCGACAAGATTCTTACCGCGGCCGAGGCCATGCAGTACGGCCTGATCGACCAGGTGCTTGATTCCCGCAAGATCAAGCCGCAGGCCATTGCCAAGTAGCGCAACAAGTACGTAACAAGAAGTTCCCGACGCCGGTGCGGCCCGCCTTAAGTGGCCGCACCGGTGTTGGCTTTCCACCCAACACGCCTAAAGTGACCTAGAGTGGAACATGTCACAGGCCGCAGCAAGATACTAAAGGGGTTCACATATGGCTCGGATTGGCGAGAGCACGGATCTGCTGAAGTGTTCTTTCTGCGGAAAGAGCCAGAAGCAGGTTCGGAAGCTCATTGCCGGGCCCGGCGTCTACATCTGCGACGAGTGCATTGAACTCTGCAACGAGATCATTGAAGAAGAACTCGCGGAAGTCGCTGACCTGGGCAGTTTCGAACTGCCCAAGCCCCGCGAGATTTTTGACTTCCTGCAGGAGTACGTCATCGGCCAGGAGCCGGCCAAACGCTCGCTCGCCGTCGCCGTGTACAACCACTACAAGCGCATCCAGGCCGGCCACGCCCCCAAGAGCGGCAGCCTGGCCGAGGGCGTGCACCACGACGACGTCGAGATCGCCAAGTCCAACATCCTGCTGATTGGCCCCACCGGCTGCGGCAAGACGTACCTCGCGCAGACCTTGGCCCGCCGCCTCAACGTCCCCTTCGCCGTCGCCGACGCCACCGCACTGACCGAAGCCGGCTACGTCGGCGAGGACGTCGAGAACATCCTGCTCAAGCTCATCCAGGCCGCCGACTACGACGTCAAAAAGGCCGAACAGGGCATCATCTACATCGATGAGATCGACAAGATCTCGCGCAAGAGCGAGAACCCCTCCATTACCCGGGATGTCTCGGGCGAGGGAGTCCAGCAGGCCCTGCTCAAGATCCTGGAAGGCACCGTCGCCTCGGTGCCGCCGCAGGGCGGCCGCAAGCACCCGCATCAGGAATTCATCCAGATCGACACCACCAACGTGCTCTTCATCGTGGCCGGCGCCTTCGCCGGACTCGAAGAGATCATCGGTTCGCGGTCCGGGCGCAAGGGCATCGGGTTCGGCGCCCCGCTCAACGAGGTCAAAAACAACGCGGACTCCTACGGCGAGGTTATGCCCGAGGACCTGCTGAAGTTCGGGCTCATCCCCGAATTCATCGGCCGCCTCCCGGTCATCACCACCGTCTCCAACCTGGACCGGTTCGCGCTCATCCAGATCCTCTCCACGCCCAAGAACGCCCTCGTGAAGCAGTACCAGAAGATGTTCCAGCTCGACGGCGTCGAGCTGGTGTTCGAGGACGAGGCGCTGAACACCATCGCCGACCAGGCACTCGAACGCGGCACGGGCGCCCGCGGTCTCCGCGCCATCATGGAGGAAGTCCTCCTCCCCGTGATGTTCGACCTGCCCAGCCGGGACGATATCGCAACCGTGGTCATCACCGAAGACGTCGTCGCGAACAAGGCGGCGCCCACGATGATCCCCCACGACGTCAAGCGCCGCAAATCCGCCTGAACCGGAATAAATAGGCCGCACGGGCCGCTGACACCTTTGGCGTGCCCGGTCATTGAGCCAGCGGCGCACCTGTTCCCCCCGCAGACTTCCCCTAGGAGAGCACCTGTGCCTGAAACCCTGAACACTCCAGCAACAACCAACAAAGCCGACTTCTGGTTTGATCCGATGTGCCCCTTTGCCTGGGTGACCTCGCGGTGGATCAACGAGGTGGAGGAAGTCCGCGACATCAGCACTGAATGGCACGTCATGAGCCTCTCGGTGCTGAATGAGGGCCGCGAGGAGCTCCCCGAGCAGTACCGGGAGTTCATGAAGAAGGCGTGGGCTCCCGTTCGCGTCATCACTGCCGCCGCTGAACAGCATGGTGCGCAGTACATCAAGCCGCTCTATGACTCCATGGGCACCAAGATCCACAACGAAGGCAACAAGGACATCGACGAGGTCATCGCCAAATCGCTCGCCGAGGCAGGACTGCCGGCCGAGCTTGCGGCGGCCGGCCAGAGCGACGAATTCGATGCGCAGCTCCGCACCAGCCACGAGGCAGGCATCTCCCTGGTCGGGCAGGACGTGGGCACCCCGGTCGTCGCCTTCAACGGAACGGCCTTCTTTGGCCCGGTCCTGACCCGCATCCCGCGGGGCGAGGAAGCCGGACAGATCTGGGACGCCACCGTGACCCTGGCGTCGTTCCCGTACTTCTTCGAAATCAAGCGCAGCCGTACCGAAAGCCCGGTCTTCAACTAGGCCCGTAGACACCGCGCCGGGCACCTGCCCGGCCTGCAAAGAGCCCCGGTAGAATTACTCTGATGTAGTTCTTCCGGGGCTCTTGTGCATCCCAAACCCGGGGATCACAATAGAACTTACCCACTTCGAAAGAAGCGGGACGCAGAAACCAAAGATTCAGTGACACTCATCCGACGCAGCCTTCGGCAAAGTCAGATGATGGCTACCAGTGACGAGGTAGGAAGACCTGGAAATCCGAGGATTCTGCCAGATTGTCTAAGACGTCACGTGACAATCGAAAAGTCGAAGCCCCACCAACGGCAAAACGCTGATGGGGCTTCCCCTTTGCCCGGAAACGGGCGGGCAGGATTGTCCCGGCTACGCCTCCGCGGGCGGCGCCAGGACGACGTCGCTCACGGCCAGTTCGCCCTCGCCGCCCACCAGGGCGAGCTCGCGCGCGTTGGCTGCAGCCTTGAGGTCGGCCAGGCCGGCCTTCAGCTGCGTAATGAGGGACTCCGAGGCCGTGATGGTCGCGGACAGTACCTCGGTGCGCTGCTTGACCTTGGCCTCGGACTTGGCCTTGCGGATACCGCTGAGCGCGGTCCCCACGGTGGCCAGCAGGGTAGTGTCGCCGTCGATCTCGATCGCGGACGGCCAGGCCGCGCGGTGCACTGAACCGGTGCGCCACCAGCTCCAGACCTCCTCCGTGGCGAAGGGCAGGAACGGGGCGAACAGTCGCAGCAGCGTGTCCAGGCTTGTTGCCAGCGCCGCGAGGACGGACGCCTGCTCGGCCTCGCCCGCCGCACCGTAGGCGCGGTCCTTGATGAGCTCCACGTAGTCATCGGTGAAGTGCCAGAAGAAGCTCTCCGTGATCTGCAGGGCCCGGGCGTAATCGTAGTTCTCGAACGCCTTCGTGGCCTGCTGGACCACATCGGCCAGCTGGGACAGCACGGCCCGGTCCAGGGGGTTGCCGAGCACGGACAGGTCCGAGGACACCACAGAGTCCTCGGTGGCGCCCAGGTTCAGCACGAACTTGGAGGCGTTGAGCAGCTTGATGGCCAGCCGCCGGCCGATCTTCATCTGGGCGATCTCATAGGCCGTGTCCGCGCCGAGCTTGGCCGAGGCCGCCCAGTAGCGGACGGCGTCCGAGCCGTATTCCTCGAGCACGTCGGTCGGGACGATCACATTGCCCTTGGACTTGGACATCTTCTTGCGGTCCGGGTCCAGGATCCAGCCGGAGATGGCCGCGTGCTTCCACGGCGCGGAGCCCTGCAAGGCGTCAGCTCGCACGGCGGAGGAGAACAGCCAGGTCCGGATGATGTCGTGGCCCTGCGGGCGCACGTCGAAGGGGTAGACCTTGGCGAAGAGCGCCTCGTCGGTGCTCCAGCCGCCCACGATCTGCGGGGTCAGCGAGGAAGTTGCCCAGGTGTCCAGCACATCGGCGTCGCCGGTGAAGCCGCCCGGCACATCGCGCTGGGCTTCCTCATAGCCGGGGGCGGCGTCGGCGGCCGGGTCCACCGGCAGCTGCGCGTCGGACGGGACGATCGGAGCGGCGAAGTCCGGGTTGCCGTCGGCGTCCAGGGGGTACCAGACGGGCACCGGCACGCCGAAGAAGCGCTGGCGCGAAACGAGCCAGTCGCCGTTCAGCCCGGAGATCCAGTTCTCGTAGCGTGAGCGCATGAATGCCGGGTGGAAATCGATCTCGTGGCCGCGGGCAATGAGCCGTTCGCGGCGTTCCGCGTCCCGGCCGCCGTTGCGGATGTACCACTGGCGCGAGGTCACCACCTCGAGGGGCTTATCGCCCTTTTCGAAGAAGTTGACCGGGTGCATGATTTTCTTCGGCTCGCCGTCGAGGAGCTCCGCGGCGGTAAGGAGCTCCACGACCGTTTCCTTGGCGCTGAAGACCGTCTTGCCGGCGATGGCAGCGAAGGCCTCGCGGCCTTCGGCGGTGGTGACCCACTCCGGGGTGTCGCCGATGATGCGGCCGTCGCGGCCCACAATCGCGCGGGTGGGGAGCTGCAGTTCCCGCCACCAGGTGACGTCGGTGAGGTCACCGAAGGTGCAGACCATGGCGATGCCGGAGCCCTTGTCCGCCTTCGCGAGCGGGTGGGCCTTGACCTCCACCTCGACGCCGAACAGGGGGGAGGTGACCTTCTTGCCGAACAGCGGCTGGTACCGTTCGTCGTCGGGATTCGCCACGAGCGCGGCGCAGGCGGCCAGCAGCTCGGGGCGGGTGGTCTCGATGTAGATTTTGTCGCCGTCTTCGGTGAAGAACGGGTAGCGGTAGTAGGCGCCCGCGACTTCCCGGTCCTCGAGCTCGGCCTGGGCCACTGCGGTGCGGAAGGTGACATCCCACAGCGTGGGAGCCTCGGCCATGTACGCGTCGCCGGCGGCGAGGTTGGCCAGGAAGGCGCGCTGGGAGATGGCGCGGGACTTGTCATCGATGGTGCGGTAGGTCAGGTCCCAGTCCACGGACAGGCCGAGGGTCTGGAAGAGGTTCTCGAAGACCTTTTCGTCTTCGACGGCGAGTTCCTCGCACAGTTCGATGAAGTTCCGGCGCGAGACGACGTCGAAATCGCGCTGGTTCTTGGCGGGCTCCGCCGGGGGCCGGTAGCCGGCGTCGTACGCGGTGGTGGGGTCGCAGCGCACACCGTAGTAGTTCTGCACACGGCGCTCGGTGGGCAGGCCGTTGTCGTCCCAGCCCATCGGGTAGAACACGTTCTTGCCGGTCATACGCTGGTAGCGGGCCAGGACGTCCGTCTGCGTGTAGGAGAACATGTGCCCCACGTGCAGCGAACCCGACGCCGTGGGCGGGGGAGTGTCGATCGAGTAGACCTGCGCCCGGGTGGTGTCCGGGTTGAACTTGTAGGTCCCTTCGTCAAGCCAGCGCCGGGTGAGGGCGTCTTCCAGCCCCTCCAGGGCGGGCTTGTCCGGAACGTTGATGGGGGCGGTGGTGGGCGTGTCTGTACCCTGCGTGTCTTCAGCCATGGAGCAATTCTTTCACGGTCCGCCCCGGGCAGGCGCAGTGGCCCGCCGCAGAGCCGTTAGTGTGGTGCCATGACTGAGGGAATCCAGAACAAAGCAGCAGTTGTCACCGGCGCCAGCACCGGAATCGGCGAGGCCACCGTGCGTGCGCTCCGGACCGAGGGCTGGACCGTGTACGCGGTCGCCCGCCGCGCGGACCGGCTGGAGGCGCTCGCCGCGGAAACCGGCGCCGTCGCGCTGCCGGCCGACGTGACGGACGACGCCGACGTCGCCCGGCTGGTCGACGAGGTAACGCGGGCCGGCGGCATCGACACACTCATCAACGTCGCCGGCGGCGCCCGCGGCGCGGACAAGGTGGCCGAGGCCAAGACCGAGGACTGGGAATGGATGTTCGAGGTCAACGTTCTGGGCACCATGAAACTCACCCGGGCGTTCCTGCCCATGCTGCGCGCCTGCGGTGAAGGCACCGTCCTGAACCTGACCTCGACGGCGGGACTGTCCGCCTACGAGGGCGGCGGCGGCTACAACGCGGCGAAGTTCGCCCAGCACGCGCTCACCGGGGCGCTGCGCCTGGAAGAGGCCGAGCACAACCTCCGCGTGATCGAGGTGGCCCCCGGCCTGGTCCAGACGGAGGAGTTCGCGCTGAACCGCCTCGGCGGCAACTCCGACGCCGCCGCGAAAGTGTACGCCGGCGTCGAGAAGCCCCTGACCGCCGCGGACGTCGCCGACGTCGTCCGGTACGCCGTCACGGCACCGCACCACGTCAACCTCGACCAGATCGTGATCCGCCCGGTGGCGCAGGCCGCCAACTACAAGCTGATCCGCAAGGGCTGACGGGACCGGCGGCGGCACGGGGACGCGGTGCAGGCACTGCGTCCCCGTGACAGTTGTTAGACTTCTCGTAACAGCTTTGACCCGGCCATCACCGGTGAGCTTCCGGAAGAACGCCCCGGCGTAACGTCAGCACGTGCCAGGGCCAGTAGAACCGGACGGGTAAGCCCGTCACAGCAGTAATGAGCGGCCGACGCCGGTGCTTCCCCACGGGGAGAGGAACCGGCGACGGTAAGTGAGGTGGTACCGCGGTGCCGGTGGTGTCTGAAGACAACGCAGGAGCCGTCCTCGCATCCTGAATGAATCCATTTGTTCACTAGCTCAACCCAGGATGTCGAGATGACTTATTACCCGAAGGCCTCCGCCGCACCGTCCGGCGCCGGCGCCCGCACCTCTGATTCCAACGCAGCAGGCGTATCCGCCTCCGTGAAGTTCCCGGAAATCGAAGAACGCATCCTCAAGTACTGGGAAGCGGACGGCACCTTCCAGGCCAGCATCGACCAGCGCGATGCTGGCAAAGATGGGTCCAACGAATTCGTCTTCTACGACGGCCCGCCCTTCGCCAACGGCCTGCCGCACTACGGCCACCTGCTGACCGGCTACGCCAAAGACCTTGTGGGCCGCTACCAGACCCAGCGCGGCCGCCGGGTGGAGCGCCGCTTCGGCTGGGACACCCACGGGCTGCCCGCCGAGCTGGAGGCCATGAAGCAGCTGGGTATGACGGACAAGACCCAGATCGAGGCCATGGGCATCGACAAATTCAACGACGCCTGCCGCGCGTCGGTGATGAAGTACGCCGATGAATGGAAGAGCTACGTCACCCGCCAGGCGCGCTGGGTCGACTTCGAGAACGACTACAAGACGCTCAACGTCGAGTACATGGAGTCCGTGCTGTGGGCCTTCAAGCAGCTGCACGAAAGGGGCCTGACCTACAACGGCTACCGCGTGCTGCCGTACTGCTGGAAGGACGAGACGCCGCTGTCCAACCATGAACTCCGTATGGACGACGACGTCTACAAGAACCGCCAGGACCAGACCGTCACGGTGACGTTCCCGATCACGGCAGGGGAGTCGGAGCTGTCCAGGCAGCTCGCCGGCGTGCAGGCGCTCGCCTGGACCACGACGCCCTGGACGCTGCCCACCAACCTGGCGCTCGCCGTCGGGCCCGCCATCACCTACGTCGTCCTGCCGGCCGGCCCGCACGGGATCAAGGCCGCCTCGGCCGAGGCCCCGGTCACGGGCAGCTTCCTGCTCGCCGCCGAGCTGCTGGGCGCCTACGCCAAGGACCTTGGCTATGGCGACGGTGCCGAGGGCGTTGCCGCCGCCGAGGCCGCCGTCACGTCCAGCCACACCGGCGCCGAACTCGACGGCCTGGGCTACGAGCCGCTGTGGGACTACTTCAGCGACGCCGAGAAGTTCGGCACGGAGAACGCCTGGCGTTTCCTCGTGGCCGACTACGTCACCACCACCGACGGCACCGGCATCGTCCACCAGGCGCCCGCCTACGGTGAAGACGACCAGAAGGTCTGTGAAGAGGCAGGCATCCCGGTGGTCCTCTCCGTGGACGAAGGCGCGAAGTTCCTGCCGCTGTTCGGCCACGGCGACCTCGCCGAGATCGCCGGACTCCAGGTCTTCGACGCGAACAAGCCCATCACCCAGGTGCTCCGCGCCCAGGGCCGCCTGGTCCGCCAGGCCAGCTACGAGCACAGCTACCCGCACTGCTGGCGCTGCCGCAACCCGCTCATCTACCGTGCCGTGTCCTCCTGGTACGTCGAGGTCACCAAGTTCAAGGACCGCATGTCCGAACTCAACCAGGACATCAACTGGATCCCCGGCAACGTCAAGGACGGCCAGTTCGGCAAGTGGCTCGCCAACGCCCGCGACTGGTCCATCAGCCGCAACCGCTACTGGGGCAGCCCCATCCCGGTGTGGCAGTCCAGCGACCCTGACTACCCGCGCACGGACGTCTACGGCTCGCTCGCCGAGATCGAGGCCGACTTCGGCCGGCTGCCGCTGAACAAGGCCGGCCAGGTAGACCTGCACCGGCCGTTCATCGACGAGCTCACCCGCCCGAACCCGGACGACCCCCGCACCCCGGAGGAGGGCCAGTCCGTGATGCGCCGCGTCGAGGACGTCCTGGACGTCTGGTTCGACTCCGGCTCCATGCCCTACGGCCAGGTCCACTACCCGTTCCAGAACGAGGAATGGTTCGACACCCACAACCCGGCGGACTTCATCGTCGAGTACATCGGCCAGACCCGCGGCTGGTTCTACATGCTGCACATCCTCTCCACCGCGCTGTTCGACCGGCCGGCCTTCCGCAATGTCATCAGCCACGGAATCGTGCTGGGCTCGGACGGGCAGAAGATGTCCAAGAGCCTGCGCAACTACCCGGATGTCTCCGAGGTCCTGGACCGCGACGGTTCCGACGCGATGCGCTGGTTCCTGATGTCCAGCCCGATCCTGCGCGGCGGCAACCTTGTGGTCACCGAGCAGGGCATCCGCGACGGCGTCCGTCAGGTCATCCTGCCGCTGTGGAACGTGTACAGCTTCTTCACGCTCTACACGAACGCGGCTGACGGAGCGCGGGGGTACGACGCAAAGCTCCGCTACGACGGCTACGCCGACACCCTGGACCAGTACCTGATGGCCAACACCGGGGACCTCGTCCGGAACATGACCGCGCAGCTGGACGCCTACGACATCTCCGGGGCCTGCGACGAACTGCGCAGCTACCTGGACATGCTCACCAACTGGTACGTCCGCCGCAGCCGCCAGCGGTTCTTCGACGAGAACGTCGACGCCTTCGACGCGCTCTACACCGCCCTGGAAACGGTCTGCCGGGTCTCCGCGTCCCTGCTGCCGCTCATCTCGGAAGAGATCTGGCGCGGCCTCACCGGCGGGCGCTCCGTGCACCTGGCCGACTGGCCGGACGCGGACCTGTTCCCCGCCAACCCGGAACTTGTTGAGGCCATGGACCGGATCCAGCAGATCTGCTCCACCGGCTCCTCGCTGCGCAAAGCCGCAAACCTGCGCGTGCGCCTGCCGCTGCAGGAACTCACCGTCGTGGCGCCCGGCGCGGACGCGCTGGACGGCTTCGCCGCCGTCGTCCGCGACGAACTGAACCTGCGCTCCGTCCGCCTGCTCGACGCCGGCAACGCCTCCCCGGAGGAGTTCGGCATCGAACAGAAGCTTGTGGTGAACGCGCGGGCCGCGGGTCCGCGTCTCGGCAAGAACGTCCAGCAGGCCATCAAGGGCTCCAAGTCCGGCGACTGGTCCGTCAGCGAAGCCGGTGTGGTGACCGCGGGCGGCCTCGAGCTCGAACCGCAGGAGTACACCTTGGAAACCGTCGTGGCAGAAACCGCGGAAGGCGAGGGAGCTGGTCCTGCCACAAGGGCGGCCGCCGTGCTGCCCGGCGGCGGCTTCGTGGTCCTCAACACCGAGGTCACCCCGGAACTGGAAGCCGAAGGTGCCGCCCGCGACATGGTCCGCGCCATCCAGCAGGCCCGCAAGGACGCCGGGCTCAACGTCAGCGACCGGATCCACACCACCGTCACCGCCCGGCAGGACGTTTTGGATGCCCTGCTGGCCAACGCCGGGCTCGTCCAGACCGAAACCCTGACGGTCCGGCTGGACACGGTGGCGGCCGACGTCAAGGAACCCCAGGTCAGCGTCGTCAAGACCGCTGCAGAAAAAGTAGAGGCCTAATCCATGACCGATGAATTCTCCGTAGAAAGCGTCTACGCCGAGCTGCTGGGCCGGGCGCCGGAAAACAAGATGGAGCCCCGGCTGGCCCCGCTGCACCGGGCCATGGACATCCTGGGGGAGCCGAACAAGGCGTTCCCGATCATCCACGTCACCGGCACCAACGGCAAAACCTCCACCGCACGGATGATCGAGGCCGGCCTGCGGGCCCACGGGCTGAGCACGGGCCGGTACACCAGCCCGCACCTGTCCAAAGTCACCGAACGGATCAGCATCGACGGCGAACCGGTACCGGACGAGACTTTCGTCCGGATCTGGGACGAAATCCGCCCGTACCTGGCGATCGTGGACAGCGAACTCGAGGCCCAGGGCCAGCCCCGCTTGACCTACTTCGAGTGCCTCACCATCCTGGGCTTCGCGGTCTTCGCGGACCAGCCGGTCAACGTCGCCGTCATCGAAGTGGGCCTGGGCGGCATCACCGACGCGACCAACGTCGGCGACGGCCAGGTCTTTGTGGTCACGCCGATCTCGCTGGACCACACGGACCTCCTCGGTGACACCACCGAGGACATCGCGCACGAAAAGGCCGGCATCATCAAGCCCGGCGGCTTCCTGGTCAGTGCCGCGCAGCCCCGCGACGCGGCTCAGGTACTGCTGGAAAAGGCCAAGGAAACGAACGTCCCGTTCCGCTTCGAAGGCGTCGAGTTCGGCGTCGAATCCCGCACCGTCGCCGTCGGCGGGCAGATGGTCACCATCCAGGGCATCGCCGGCCGCTACGAGGACCTCCTGGTGCCGCTGCACGGCGCCCACCAGGCCGAGAACGCCGCCGTGGCGATCGCCGCGCTGGAGGCCTTCTTCGGCGCCGAAAAAGCGCTCGACGCCGAGGTGGTCCAGGAGGCCTTCGCCTCCGTCACCTCGCCCGGCCGGCTCGAGGTGGTGCGCACGGCGCCGACCATCATCGTGGACGCCGCGCACAACCCTGAAGGCATCCGGGTGTCCGCCGAGGCCATCCACGAGGCGTTCAGCTTCACCAAACTCGTGGTGGTGGTCGGTGTCCTGCGGGAAAAGGACGCCGAGGAGATCCTCCGCCAGCTCAAGGAATCCCTGGGCGACCTGGCCGCCGAGTACTGCTTCACCCAGTCCAACTCGCCGCGCGCCGTGCCGGCCGAAGACCTCGCGGAACTCGCCGTCGAGCTGGGCTTCGGCGAGGACAACATCCACGTGGCCGAGAAGCTCGACGACGCCCTCGAATGGGCGGTGGAACGCGCCGAATCCAACGACGACCTCGCCGGCGGCGTCCTCGTCACAGGCTCCATCACGCTCGTCGCGGACGCCCGGATCCTGCTCGGAAAGGCGGATGCGTAAGTCATGGCGAAACTCACCAAGGCCCAGCGCGAATGGCGACCGGGCATGCCCAAGAAGCGCCGCTCCACCAAGGTCATGTTCGCCTCGACGGTGCTGCTGCTGGAGGCCTTTGTGGTGCTCTTTGGCACCCTCACCGTCTTCGGGCTGCGGCGGGACGAGTTCCCGCCGGTCCTGATCTTCTCGGTCGGGATCGGACTGGCGCTCGTCTACGTCTTCACGTGTGCGGTGCTCTCCAAACCGTGGGGCGTGGCTTTGGGCTGGATCCTGCAGATCGTGTTGATCCTGACCGGCCTCCTGGAACCGGCGATGTTCCTGGTGGGCGGCCTCTTCGCCGTGGCCTGGTGGTACGGGATCCGCACCGGCATCCGGATCGACCGGGAGGCCGCGCAGCGGGAACGCGAGCAGGCCGCCTGGGACGCCGCGCACCCCGAAGACCAGAGCAACTAGACTTATTTCCGAATCCCACCCCAAACACATTGGAGCAGCTGTGAGCATTGAGCGCACCCTCGTCCTGATCAAGCCCGACGGCGTCACCCGCAACCTGACCGGCAGCATCATCGCCCGCATCGAAGCCAAGGGCTACACCCTGGCCGAGCTCAAGAAGGTCGATGCGAGCCGCGAACTGCTGGAGCAGCACTACGAGGAGCACGTGGGCAAGCCGTTCTACGAGCCGCTGGTCGAGTTCATGCTCAGCGGCCCGGTTGTCGCCGCGATCTTCGAGGGCCACCGCGTCATCGAGGGCTTCCGCTCCCTCGCCGGCACCACGGACCCGACGACGGCGGCGCCCGGCACCATCCGCGGCGACTTCGGCCGCGACTGGGGCCTGAAGGTGCAGCAGAACCTGGTCCACGGCTCGGACTCCGTAGATTCCGCGGAACGCGAGATCAAGATCTGGTTTCAGAACTAAACGGTTCCCCGCCGTGTGAGAGTCACCGAGGTGACAGTTAAGGCCCATGTTCAACGTGAACATGGGCCTTAACTGTCACCTCGCGGCGGTTAACCGGGGTCCATCTCCTCAGTAGCCGGACGTCCCGATGAAAACCTGGATGAAGGCGAAGAAGATGGTGGCGATGACGGCGACATAGAGCAGCGCCGTGATGATCCAGCCGGAGTCACCCAGGACCCTCGTAGGGCCCGCGGGCAGCCGGATCACACCGTGGCTCACATTGCGGACCGTGACCCAGACGAACAGCGGAATCATCGCGGCCCAGACCACCATGCAGAACGGGCACAGGATGTGGATGGAGTACAGCGCCTGGGACCAAAGCCACACCACAAACGCGAAGCCCAGTGTCACCCCGGCCTGCAGTCCCAGCCAGTACCAGCGGGCGAACCTGGCACCCGCGAGCATCCCCATCGCAGTGGTGATGATGACAGCGAACGCCACGATGCCGATGAACATGTTGGGGAATCCGAACACCGAACTCTGCGGTGTCTGCATGACCTGGCCGCAGGAGATCCAGGGATTTACATCGCAGACCGTGACGTGGCCGGGATCCTTGAGGACCTCAAGCTTCTCCAGCACCAGAATTCCGGAGGCGAGCCAGCCGACGACGCCGGTGATAAGCAGGAGCCACGCGAAAGGCCGGTCGCGGGTCATCGGAGGCAACGGCCGTTCCGCAGCGGACGGGTTGGTGTCTTGCTGCTGCGCGGCTGCCTCGCCGGTGGCGCTGGAGATGCTGGGCATGAAAGTCCTTCGGGTCGGTGCAACTGGTCCGATTCTATCGCCGGTGACTGGACGAAGCCGGGGAAGGCCCCTGCCTTCCCCGGGGATTCGTTTCCACAGTGCGGTCCGGATGCCTTGGTTACGCCTGCTTTGACGGCTCCTGTGAGACAATGATCGTGGCTGGAACCCGATCCACATCCGGGTCCCGGTCCGGCGACTTTGTTCCCAAGACCGCCAATGATGAGCAGGGAGCTACGGATCCTCTGATCCAGGCTGTCCCGCAATGCCATTGGACGGCACCTGGTTGTGGCGTGTAGATCAACGGGTTTCAGAACAATTCCGCCGGCCCTCCAGGGCTGCCGCACCCCACTGCCGGTGCGAACCTGAGGGTATCCAATTGACTTCTGTCAATGCCTGCGGGTGCTGACAAATATTTGCCCCAACGGGTGCCGGATGTGGCGGCACGTCAGGGGCAGGAGCATCGCCATATATGGATAATGACCAGGTTGTCACGGGTAACGGAGATTCTCTCGTTGCCGAAGAAGCAGTAGAAACGGCAGAGGCTGCTGTAGCCACACCGCCGAAGCGGCCGGTCCGGACCCGCCGCAAGGCCCTGCCGAAGAAGGAAGCCGCAGCGGAGGCCGCGCCGGACGCTGCAGTCGCCGCGCCGGATGCAGCTGTCGCGGCAGAGGCTCCCGCTCCCGAGGCCAAGGCGCCTGCGCGCCGCACCCGGGCCCGCAAGGTCGCCGAGCCGGCCGAACCCCTGCCGGCCTTCGCTGAGGAAACCGCGGCCGAGGCGCCGGCCGTTGAGGCGCCGGCAGTAGCCGCCGCCGAAGCACCCGTTGAGAAGCCGGTCCGCCGCCGCGCGAGCCGCGCCAAGGCCGCCGCCCCTGTAGCGGAGACCACTGTCCCTGATGTCGCTGTCGCTGAGGCTCCGGCTGTCGAAGCCCCGGCAGCGGAAGCCGCCGCGCAGACGCCGGAAGCACCGGCCGAAACCAGTGTCTCTGTAGCAACAGAAGCCACAGAATCGCCTGCCGAAGCGCCCTCCGCCGCCGCCTCGCTGTTCCTGGAGCCGGGAGCGGTCACCTCGATGATCTTCCAGGCGCCGGACCTGAACGCCGTCGTGCGCCCGGCGCCGGCCGCCGCCGTCGCAGAGGTTGAGGAAGAAGAGACCGAGGAGGGCGACGGCGAGGACGCCGGAAGCCGCCGTCGCCGGCGCAGCCGCGGACGCCGCGGACGCAGCAGCCGTGGGTCCGACAGCGAGTCCGGTGCCGATTCCGATTCCGATTCGGCTGAAGGCGACAAAGCCGAAGCAGAAGAGGCAGAAGAAGGCTCCGAGGGGACGCTCGAAGACGGCGTGACCTCGCGTCGCCGTCGCCGTCGCCGCCGCGGCGAGCAGGACCTTGAACTGACCGGCGGGGAAGACAACGATCCGCCCAACACCGTGACCCGGGTCCGCGCGCCCCGTGCGGCCGCCGAGGCCCCGGTCAACAACCGCGTCACGTCCCTCAAGGGTTCCACCCGGCTGGAGGCGAAGAAGCAGCGCCGCCGCGAGTCCCGCGATACCGGCCGCCGCCGCACCGTCATCACCGAGGCCGAGTTCCTGGCCCGGCGCGAATCCGTGGACCGCCAGATGATCGTCCGCCAGCGCGACGACAGAATCCAGATCGGCGTCCTCGAGGACGGCGTCCTGGCCGAGCACTTCGTGTCGAAGACCCAGCAGGATTCCCTGATCGGGAACGTGTACCTGGGCAAGGTCCAGAACGTGCTGCCGTCGATGGAAGCCGCCTTCGTCGACATCGGCCGCGGCCGCAACGCCGTGCTCTACGCCGGTGAAGTCAACTGGGAATCCGTGAACCTCGAGGGCAAGCAGCGCCGGATTGAAAACGCGCTGAAGTCCGGCGACTCCGTACTGGTCCAGGTCACCAAGGATCCGGTGGGCCACAAGGGCGCCCGGCTCACCAGCCAGATCTCCCTGCCCGGCCGCTACCTCGTTTACGTTCCCGGCGGTTCCATGACCGGCATCTCCCGCAAGCTGCCCGACGTCGAACGCAACCGCCTCAAGCGGATCCTCAAGGACCGCCTGCCGGAAGATGCGGGCGTCATTGTCCGCACCGCCGCCGAGGGTGCGTCCGAGGAAGAACTCACGCATGACATCAACCGCCTCCGCGCCCAGTGGGAAGGGATCGAGGGTCAGTCGACCTCGACGAAGATCCTCGCGCCCGAGCTGCTCTACGGCGAACCCGATCTGACCATCAAGGTGGTCCGTGACGTCTTCAACGAGGACTTCTCCAAGCTGATCGTCTCCGGCGAGGAAGCCTGGGACACCATCGAGGCCTACGTCACCTACGTGGCCCCCGACCTCGTGGGCCGGCTGGAGAAGTGGACCAAGGACACGGACATCTTCGCGGCCTGGCGCATCGACGAGCAGATCCACAAGGCCCTGGACCGCAAGGTCTTCCTGCCCTCTGGCGGCTCCCTCGTGATCGACCGCACCGAAGCCATGACCGTGGTGGACGTCAACACCGGCAAGTTCACCGGCAGCGGCGGCAACCTTGAGGAAACCGTCACCAAGAACAACCTTGAAGCGGCCGAGGAAGTCGTCCGGCAGCTGCGCCTGCGCGACATCGGTGGCATTATCGTCATCGACTTCATCGACATGGTGCTCGAGTCCAACCGCGACCTGGTGCTGCGCCGCATGGTGGAGTGCCTCGGCCGGGACCGGACCAAACACCAGGTGGCTGAGGTGACCTCGCTGGGCCTCGTGCAGATGACGCGCAAGCGCATGGGCACCGGTCTGCTGGAAGTCTTCGGTGAACAGTGCGAAACCTGCGCTGGCCGCGGCATCGTTACCCATGACGAGCCGGTGGAACACCGCCGCGCCAACGTGGTGGCCGCCGAGCACCACATCCCGCGGACCGAGCAGCAGCCGGCCGCGCGGACCGAACGCAAGAGCCGCCGCCGCGGCCGGGGGGGCCAGGGCACGGACGTGCAGTCCGCCCCGGCAGTTGCACACGCCGAACCCACGGAAGCTGAGCGCCACGCCAAGGCCGAGGCAACCCGGGCCGCGTTGGCGAACATCGCAGCAGCGGCGCACGCCGCCCACCTGCACGACGACGAGGCGGGCACCGCTGCCGACGCCGGGGCCCGCGAGGCAGCCGTCGAAGCCGCTGTCGAGGCAGCTGTGGACCTGGCAGCATCCGAGGAAGCAGCCGGACGCCCCGCCGCCGTGCTGACGTTCGGCGGCGAGCAGGTCGCCCTGCCCTTCGTGGAGCACGCGGACGAGGCCAGTTCGCCTGCATTGACGCTGGACCTGCTGACCGAGGCCTTCGCCCACCTGGGTGAAACCGAGGAAGCGAAGGCACCGGCAACACGGGAACCGGCAACACGTGAACCCGCAGGCCGGGCCGCGCCCGCCGCTCCGGCGCGCACCGGCGGAACCGGACCGGGGCGCGCCGCCCAGGCGCCGGGTTCGCAGACTGAAGCGGAAGCCGGGGCAGGCACGTCCCGGGCCCGCCGCGGCCGCCGCAACCGGAGCGCCAGCCGCGCCCAGGGTGCAGCGAACGAGACCTCGGTGGAACAGCGCCAGGAATCCCCGCAGGCGGCAGCCGTTTCGGTGCACGAGGCGAAGGTCCCGGCAGCGACGACGCCGGCGGCCAAACCGGCCGCCAGTGAACCGATCATCCTCGGTGTCGGCGTTCCGGCCTCGGAGCTCTAGGAATCGGGCTCTAGCACCGGAACATTTCAGCAAGGCCGCGGGTGCGGTCCGGCCGGCGTAGCAATACGCCTGGTTCGGGCCGTGCCCGCGACTTCGTTAAGGCATGCGGCTAGGCTGGATCCCTGACACGGGGTGCCGCGCATCGAGCCGGCTGAGATCCAGACCCGTTGAACCTGTCCGGCTAGTACCGGCGAAGGGATGTCTCTCGTGACCACCGCCTCATCGTTTCTTCCGCCTGTCCCTGCTCTTTCGGCGCCCCGGATCCCGCGGGTGCTGGCCATCGCCGGCTCCGACCCCTCCGGCGGCGCGGGGATCCAGGCCGACCTCAAGAGCATCGCCGCACACGGCGGCTACGGCATGGCGGCCATCACCGCCCTGACCGCCCAGAACACCCGCGGCGTCAGCGCGGTCCACGTCCCGCCGGCGGCCTTCCTGACCGCCCAGCTGGAAGCCCTCAGCCAGGACATCACCATCGACGCCGTCAAAATCGGGATGCTGGGGGACGCGTCCGTGATTGACGCGGTCCGCAGCTGGCTGGAGAAGACCCGCCCCGGCGTCGTGGTCCTGGATCCCGTGATGGTGGCGACGAGCGGCGACCGGCTGCTGCAGGAGGCGGATGAGGCGGCGCTTCAGGCGCTGCTGCCGTTCGCGGACCTGATCACACCCAACCTCGCCGAACTCGCGGTCCTGCTCGGAGAATCTGCCGCCGCGGACTGGGCCGCTGCGCTGGACCAGGGCAAGCGGCTCGCCGCCAGGACCGGCACGACGGTCCTGGTGAAGGGCGGCCACCTCGACGCCGGCAACGGCGGCAGCGGCGCCGACGCCAACGCTGGTGACGGGTGCCCCGATGCTCTGGTCAACACCGTTGGGCTCCTGGCGCAGGACGTCATCGTGGTGCCGGGGGAGCGGGTACACACCCGCAACAGCCACGGCACCGGGTGTTCGCTGTCCTCGGCGATCGCCACCGTGCAAGCCAGAAATACCGTTCAAGCGAGAAGTACTGCCCAACCCGGGAGTGCAGGGCAAGCGAGTAAGACTTTGCAGGCAGGGCCGGGGGACTGGGAGGCCGCGCTCCGCGAGGTCAAGCCCTGGCTGCGGGAGGCGCTGCGCGCCTCGGAGGCTCTCGACGTCGGAACCGGGAACGGACCGGTCCATCACTTCCACCACGTCCAGCGGCACACCCAGGACCATGGCACCATCGTGAGGGAACCGGCCGAGGGTGAGTTCGCCGTCGCGCTCCGCGAAGTGGCCGCCCCCGACCTTGAGGCGATTTACGGACTGGAGTTCATTAAGGCCCTGGCCGACGGGTCCCTTCCGGAGAAGGACTTCGCCTACTACCTCGGCCAGGACGCGCTTTACCTCAACGGCTATTCCCGTGTGCTGGCGCGCGCCGCCGCGATCTCACCCACTGAGGCGGAGCAGCTCTTCTGGGCCCGCTCCGCGCAGAACTGCCTCGAAGTGGAATCGGAGCTGCACCGGACCTGGCTGAGTACCCGCCCGGCCCAGGTAACGCCCGGACCCGTCACCAAGTCGTATGTGGACCACCTGCTGGCCGCCTCGGTGTCCGGCAGCTACGGGGTCCTGGTAGCCGCCGTGCTGCCGTGCTTCTGGCTCTATGCCGAGGTCGGGGAGTCCCTGCACGCCCAGTTCCTCGCCGCGGGAGCACCGGAGGCACATCCCTACGCCGTGTGGCTGGCCACCTACGCGGACGAGGACTTTGCCTCCGCCACCCGGCAGGCCATCGCGTACACCGACGCCGCGGCGCGGTCGGCCTCGGCGGGCGAGAGGCACGCCATGGCTCTGGCTTTCCGGCAGTCCGCCCGCTACGAGGTCGAATTCTTCGACGCGCCGCGGCTGCACGCCTGACCGTGGTGACCGGGAGGAGCCTGTACGATAGGTGGGCACGGTTCCGGAAGTCGTTGCGGCAGGCTCTGTCCATACAGAGTGGCGCCTATCACGTACCTCACTCCGGAACCAGCCTCATTTGCGGCCGAAGGCAAAATTAGCGTAGTCTAGACCTTCGGTGCTTACGCCAACACTTGGGTTATGACCTTGAGGACTCTCCGCTCGATTTCGGGTGCGATTGTCCACGGGATAGCTCATGGGTTCCCTTGGGGAATCCACCGGCGTAGAGGCACAGCGTGAGCCGGACCAAACACATTGGACCCAGGTTCCGCACGCAAATCTAGTAATAAACGTCGAGAGAAGTGAGTTCCCCAGTGGTGTACGCGATTGTCCGCGCAGGCGGCCGCCAAGAGAAGGTTTCCGTTGGAGACTTCGTTACCCTGAACCGCGTCCCCGGTGGAGCCGGCAGCACCTTTGAGTTGCCCGCACTGCTCCTGGTAGACGGTGACAAGGTTACGTCTGCAGCTTCGGACCTGGCCAAGGTAAAGGTTACGGCTGAGATCCTTGAGGACCTTCGTGGTCCCAAGATCGTCATCCAGAAGTTCAAGAACAAGACCGGCTACAAGAAGCGCCAGGGTCACCGTCAGGAATTGACCAAGGTCAAGATCACCGGTATCAAGTAACTAATCGTTACTGTTCAGGTTTTCAGCAGATTCCCCAGAATTTTAAGGCAGGCATTTCCAAATGGCACATAAAAAAGGCGCGAGCTCCACTCGCAACGGTCGTGACTCGAACGCCCAGTACCTTGGCGTCAAGCGCTTCGGCGGCCAGGTAGTTTCCGCAGGCGAGATCATCGTCCGCCAGCGTGGCACCCACTTCCACCCGGGCGCCGGCGTAGGCCGTGGCGGCGACGACACCCTGTTCGCTCTGACCCCCGGCGCTGTCGAGTTCGGCACCCGCCGTGGTCGTCGCGTTGTGAACATTGTGGCTGCTGCAGCTGCAGAGTAACAACAAGTCTTAAATCGGTGGGGCGGGCCATTAGGTCCGCTCCACCGGTGTTTTAACCGCATTACAATCATCTTGGGCGTCTTCGGACCCCGAGGAACAGCACTGAGGAGATCCACGTGGCTAGCTTTGTAGACCGGGTAGTACTGCACGTATCCGGCGGTACCGGCGGCCACGGTTGTGTCTCCGTCCACCGCGAGAAGTTCAAGCCGCTGGGCGGCCCCGACGGCGGCAACGGCGGCAACGGCGGCGACGTCATCCTGCGCGTGGACCCCCAGACCACCACTCTGCTGGACTACCACCACGCCCCTCACCGGCACGCCACCAACGGCGGCCCCGGAATGGGCGACTGGCGGGCCGGCAAACACGGCGAAACCCTGATCCTTCCGGTCCCGATTGGCACCGTGGTCAAGTCCAAGTCCGGCGAAGTCCTCGCGGACCTCGTGAGCGAAGGCGCAGAATACGTTGCCGCAGCCGGCGGCATCGGCGGACTCGGCAACGCCTCGCTGTCCTCGCAGAAGCGCCGCGCCCCCGGCTTCGCGCTGCTCGGCATCGAAGGCGAATCCAGCGACGTTGTCCTGGAACTGAAATCCATCGCCGACATCGCCCTGGTGGGCTACCCGTCCGCCGGCAAATCCAGCCTGATTGCGGCCATGTCC
Organism: Arthrobacter sp. 001422645; assembly: GCF_059816125.1. NCBI lineage: Bacteria > Bacillati > Actinomycetota > Actinomycetes > Micrococcales > Micrococcaceae > Arthrobacter > Arthrobacter sp. 001422645. The sequence goes on from NZ_JCBANT010000015.1 coordinate 74,957, forward strand.
GCCGCGCGGCCCAAGATCGCCGACTACCCCTTCACCACCCTGATCCCGAACCTGGGTGTGGTCCAGGCGGGCGAGGTGCGCTTCACCATCGCCGACGTCCCGGGCCTCATCGAAGGCGCCAGCGAAGGCAAGGGCCTCGGCCACCACTTCCTGCGCCACGTTGAGCGCTGCGCCGCGCTCGTCCACGTCCTGGACTGCGGCACCCTCGAATCTGACCGGGACCCGCTCTCCGACCTCGCGGTCATCGAAGCGGAACTGGAAAAGTACGCGGTGGACATGAGCTACGCGGGTTCCGACGGCGAAGTGGTTCCGCTGAACCACCGCCCCCGCCTGGTCGCCCTCAACAAGGTGGACCTGCCCGACGGCAAGGACATGGCCGAATTCGTCCGCCCCGAGCTCGAATCCCGCGGCTACAAGGTCTTCGAGATCTCGGCCACCAGCCACGAAGGCCTCCGCCAGCTCGGCTTTGCCATGGCCGAAATCGTGCAGGCCGCCCGCGACGCCGTCGCCGCGGCCCCGCCGAAGGTGCAGGCCCCGGTCCTCAAGCCCCGCGCCGTCAACGAATCCGGCTTCAAGATCCGCCGCGAAGAGAAGAACCTTGAGCCGCTCTTCCGCGTCCTCGGCGACAAGCCCGTGCGCTGGGTCAAGCAGACCGACTTCACCAACGAGGAAGCCATCGGCTACCTCGCCGACCGCCTGGCCAAGCTCGGCGTCGAAAACGAGCTCTTCAAGCAGGGCGCCAAGCCCGGCGACATGGTGGTCATCGGCGAGGACGACGGCGTCGTCTTCGACTGGGAGCCCACCATGATGGCCGGCGCCGAACTGCTGGCCGCGCCCCGCGGCACCGACGTGCGCTTCGCCGACATCGGCGACCGCCCCACCCGCGGACAGAAGCGCGACGAGCAGATCGAACGCCGCGAGGCCAAGGCCGCCGCCCGTGCCGAACTCGAAGCCGAGCGCAAGGCCGGCATCTGGACCGAGTCCGTCAGCGGACGCCGGGCCGCCAAGCCGCTCAAGGAGAGTGGACTGGGCGCAACCGATGACGAGTAAAGCCGTCACTGACCGGGCCGGGGCGCTCACCCCGCGCCAGGCGTCGGACGCCGCCGCATCGGACGCATCCGCGCCCGACCGCTCCGTGCTGTCCGGGGCGCGCCGGATCGTGGTCAAGGTCGGATCCTCGTCACTGACGTCCATCAGGGGCGGCATTTCGGAAGAGGCCCTGACCGAGCTCGCCGACGCCCTGGCACACAAACGCAACGCCGGCACCGAGATCATCCTGGTGTCCTCCGGTGCGATCGCCGCCGGGCTGGCCCCGCTCGGGCTCGCGAAGCGCCCGCGCGACCTCGCCACCCAGCAGGCCGCCGCGAGTGTGGGCCAAGGCCTGCTGATGGCCCGCTACACACACGCCTTCGGCGCCCACGGGGTCACCGTCAGCCAGGTGCTGCTCACCGCCGAAGACTTCATGCGGCGCAGCCAGCACACCAACGCCTTGCGTGCCCTTGACCGGCTGCTGAACCTCGGCGTCGTGCCTGTGGTCAACGAAAACGACACCGTCGCCACCCACGAGATCAGGTTCGGCGACAACGACCGGCTCGCGGCCCTCGTGGCCCACCTGGTCCGCGCCGACGCGCTCGTGCTGCTCTCCGACGTCGACTCCCTCTACGACGGCCCTCCCGCGCACGGCGCACAACGGATCCCGCATGTGGCGGGTCCGCAGGACCTCGACGGCGTGACCATCGGGCGGACCGGCAAAGCCGGGACCGGCACCGGCGGAATGGTCACCAAGGTCGAGGCGGCCACCATCGCCGCCGGTTCGGGCATCCCCGCACTGGTCACCTCCACCGGCAACGCCGCCGCCGCGCTTGCGGGAAAGGACGTGGGAACCTGGTTCTCCGTCAACGGCTCCCGCAAGCCCGTCCGCCTCCTCTGGCTGGCGCACCTCGCATCCGTGGAAGGCACCCTCGTGCTCGACGACGGCGCCGTCAGGGCCGTGCGCGACCGCCGCACCTCGCTGCTGCCGGCCGGTATTTCCGCCGTGCACGGACACTTCGAGGCCGGCGACGCCGTCGAGATGGTCTCGCAGGACGGCACGGTGATCGCCCGTGGCCTGGTGAATTACGGCGCTGCGGAACTCCCGCAGATGCTGGGCCGCTCCACAAAGGAACTCGGCAGCAGCCTCGGCCGCGGATATGACCGGGTTGTTGTTCATGTTGACGATCTGGTGCTGGTCTAAGCTCCCTGCTCGCCTAAACTGGAACCATGACTGAGGCCCTGACCCCCCGCTCTGCCCTGCTCGCCGAGAAGCTGTTCGCCGAAGGTCTGCTCCCCGCGGACGGCCCGGCGGAAGGCAGCACGGAGCCCGGCGCGGCAACCTCGCCGGATGTCCCCGGCGCCCGCGAAGAAATCGACGTCGAGGCAGCCGTCCACGCCATTGCCGACCGCTCGCGCCACGCCGGCCGCAGGATGGCCCGCGCCAACCGGGCCTGGAAGGACCGCGGACTCCGCGCCATCGCCGCCGCGCTGCTGGAGCGGAAGGCCGGAATCCTCGCCGCCAACGCCAAGGACGTTGCGGCCGGCAAAGCCAACGGCACGTCCGCGGCGATGCTGGACCGTCTCACCCTCACGGAGGCCCGCATCCAGGGCCTCGCCGCCGCGCTGGAAAACCTCGCCAACCTGCCGGATCCCGTGGGCAACGTGGTCCGTGGCCAGACCCTGCCCAACGGGCTGCGGCTGCGCCAGGTCAACGTGCCCATGGGTGTCGTTGCTGCCATTTACGAGGCCCGGCCCAACGTCACCGTGGATATCGCCGGGCTGGGACTGAAGAGCGGCAATGCCGTCATCCTGCGCGGCGGCACCGCCGCCGCCGCCACCAACGCCGCCCTGGTGACGGTGCTGCGGGACGCCCTCGATTCGGTGGGCCTTCCCGCCGACGCCGTGCAGAGTGTCGACCAGTACGGCCGCGAAGGCGCCAACGCCCTGATGCGCGCCCGCGGACGGGTCGACGTCCTGATTCCCCGCGGTGGCCGCGAACTGATCCAGTCCGTCGTGACCAACGCCAAGGTTCCCGTGATCGAGACCGGCGAAGGCAACGTGCACATCTTCCTGGACGCCTCCGCGAACGAGGAAATGGCCGTGGAGATCCTGGTGAACGCCAAGACCCAGCGGCCCAGCGTCTGCAACACCGTGGAAACCCTGCTGGTCCACTCTGCCTCAACCGTGCTGCCCGCCGTCGCGGCCGCCCTGCGCGCCAAGGGCGTCACGCTTCACACCGACGAACGGACCCGGGCCGCGCTGCCGGCGTCAGTCGACTCCGTCCCCGCCACCGATGAGGACTGGGCCACGGAATACATGGACCTGGACCTCGCCGTAGCGATGGTGGACAGCCTGGACGAGGCCGTCAAGCACATCCGCACGTGGTCCACCGGCCACACCGAAGCGATCCTCACCAATGACCTCGGCAACGCCGAGCGCTTCATCGCCGAGGTCGATTCCGCCGCCGTGATCGTGAACGCCTCCACCCGCTTCACCGACGGCGGCGAACTGGGACTCGGTGCCGAGGTGGGCATTTCCACCCAGAAGCTGCACGCCCGCGGCCCGATGGGACTGACGGAACTGACCACCACCAAGTGGATCGTCCAGGGTGAGGGCCAGATCAGGGCCTAGCAACGCTGTAACATGGAACAGAAGTCCGGAACGGCGGGGGTATCCGCCGTCGTCAAATTTTGAACTCACTAGGGGAGAACATGCTGTCGCAGCAGATCGCCACCATCATCGCCGCCGCAGGCGAATCAGGCCACGAGGAACTGGCGCCGCTGATTGCACCGCCGTTCGTCATCGGCGGCGTCATGTTTGCGGTCCTGATGATCATGCTCTTTATCACGCTGTCCTACTCCAACCTGGGTAGGCGCCACGAAGTTGTCGAGGAGCACGCGGATCCGCACCGCCAGCACCCGAACAAGCACGATCACGGCCAAGGGCACTAATATTTCCGCCACCGTGAAGCAGCGCGGCGCCAAGCGCCGCCTGCGTCTGGGTGTGATGGGTGGCACGTTTGACCCGATCCATCACGGCCACCTTGTCGCGGCCAGCGAGGTCGCGGCCAAGTTCGACTTGGACGAAGTGGTCTTCGTGCCCACGGGGCAGCCGTGGCAGAAGATGAACAAGTTGGTCAGCGAGGCCGAGCACCGCTACCTCATGACCGTGATCGCCACGGCCTCAAACCCCCGCTTCACCGTCAGCAGGGTTGACGTGGACCGGCCGGGGCCGACCTACACGATCGATACCCTCCGGGACCTGCACACGCTGCGCCCCGACGCGGACCTGTTCTTCATCACCGGAGCCGACGCCCTGGCCCAGATCCTGTCGTGGAAGGATATCGACGAACTGTGGTCTCTGGCGCACTTCGTCGGCGTCACCCGGCCCGGCCACGTCCTGGACGGGATGGGCCGCAAGGACGTCAGCCTTCTCGAGGTTCCCGCCATGGCGATCTCCTCGACCGACTGCCGCACCCGGGTGGCCGCCGGGAACCCCGTCTGGTACCTCGTGCCCGACGGCGTGGTCCAGTACATCGCCAAGTACGGACTGTACGGGGGAGATCCGGAGACCGGAGACACCTCCGCCGGCAATGGCGCCGCACGCTATGACCGAAGCACCGAGATAGCCCAACCCGCCAGCACCGAATGAGTTTGCAATGAGTCAGGAACAGCCACCAATCCGCAGCCGTCGCGAACTGCGACAGGCCAGAGATGAACGCCTGGAAGCGAACCAGGAGGCCGGCACCCCGGGTGCCGCCGCGGTTCCCCCTGCCTCAAATGTTCCAGCCTCGAAGGAGCCCGCGCCGACGGCTCCTGATTCCGGAGACCCGCGGCCAGCCGACGTTGTAGACCCCGGAGAGCCCACCGAGGCCGAGATCACCGGCCGCCGCCGCATTCCGGGCCCCGCCGACACAGTACGCAGCACCACCGGCTCCGAACGGTCCTCCCAGGTCCGCGCCCGGGACCGGGCCACGCTGCGCACCATCAAGGAACTGGCCGAAAAAGAAGGCAACCTTGCCGGGGGCGGACCGCCCACCCGGCGCCAGCTGCGGCTGATGCAACTGGCGGCGGAAACAGCCCCGGCCACTTCCGCCAACATGATTGTGCCGGCTTCTCCGCGCACGCGGTCCACGCCGGTTGTTACCCAGCCCGGGGCAGCCGGGGGAGCCCGTCCCGGTGTTGAGTCCGTTCCCGCCGGCGGTGGCCCCGACGGCGGCGCCGGACCCACCGGCGGTCAGGGTCCCGAGGGAATGACCGTGGAGCAGGCCCTGGCCGCACGCGAACTTCTGGCCCAGCAGGCCCAGAACCAGCTGGCCAAAATGGAGCACATCAACGCCACGGACCCCGACGCCGTCGATCCGGCCGTTCTGGCGGAGCAGATCGCCCTCGCCGAGCGGGCCGCCGTGCTGAACCGCCGCGCCGCCGCCAAACAGAAACTGGCCGAGCAGAACAACAAGCCGGAGCCCGTGCGGAACGATCCCACCACGGCCAACAACCTGGCCATGGTCACACCCCTGGAGTTTGTCCAGGTCCCCGGCGTGGAGCGGCCCGTCATGAAGCGCCCTGCCACGACGCATGTTCCCGTCGCCACCAACCCGGGACCCCGGGTCGAGCAGCCCCGGAAGTCCGGCAACCGCCGTCCGGCGTCGTCCCGCCAGCGGACTGCGGCATCCGCAAGCAGCCGCGGCGGGGTGCTGGCCCGCGCCGAGGCGGCCGCCAAGGCCGCCTCCGCGCCCCAGGCCACGTCGACGCCGGCGGGAAATCCGGCCGCGGTCCAGCCGGAGGAGGACTTCACCGGCAGGATGCCCGTCGCCGCGAATGCCGCCAACGGGCTCGAACCCCTGGACGCCGCTACCGCCGGCCTCGGCCGGGCGCGCCGGCTCCGCCTCGTGCAACTGGTCGTGCTGATTCTCGGCGTGATGGCCCTGATCGCCGGCATCACCCTCATTGTTACCGGCCTATCCGGCTAGGCAACTACCGTTCCAGGCTCTGCTGTCCTGGCAGCCGGCCGCTCCACTCATTTTCACAACACAAGCTTTTCGCCCAACAACTTTTCACCCAACAAGGAGTCCCGTGACTGCAACAGAATCATCCATCGCCACAGCCCGCCACGCCGCCCGAGCCGCCGCGGAGAAACTGGCCGAGGACATCATCGCAATGGACGTCAGCGAACGGCTGGCCCTGGCCGACATCTTCCTGATTGCCTCGGCACCGTCCGAGCGCCAGGTCAACGCCATTGTGGACGGCATCGAAGACGAACTTTCCAAGTTCGAGCTCAAGCCGATCCGCCGTGAAGGACGTTCCGGCGGCCGCTGGGTCCTGCTGGACTACGGCGACATTGTCATTCACGTCCAGCACGAGGAAGACCGTGTGTTCTACGCCTTGGAGCGTCTCTGGAAGGACTGCCCGGTCGTGGACCTGCAGCTCGGGGACGACGCGTCCGCGAAGGCAGCAGCAGCATCCGAATCGGAGTAGCAGCAGGGCGGGAAAATCGGAATATGCCCGATTTGGAATTTTCCGAAAGGCTGTTCTAAGATATTTGAGTTGCTTCGGAGAGATCCGGACAAAGAGCCGGAGCCGAAAGCGCAAGCTGACGGAGTCGGAGCAACGAAAATTCGGGGCTGTGGCGCAGCTGGTAGCGCACCTGCATGGCATGCAGGGGGTCAGGGGTTCGAGTCCCCTCAGCTCCACCGAAGAGGTCCTGCTCATTGAGCAGGGCCTCCTTTGTTTTGCCGGGTTCGTGACTATCCGGTGCCCGTGTTTTGTTGGTGCCAGTGTTCGTCGGGCGGGCTGCCCGCGGACCTGGTCACTTGCCGGTTTGGCGGGCTTTCCGGGACTGCCGCCACTCCTTCCAGGCGCCCGTGGACCACAGGGCCCACACCACCAAGAGCGGCTGGAACAGCAGCCGGATTCCGCGGCTCTGGTCCGAATTGAGGCCGAACGAATCGGTGCCCGTGGCGAACTGCGAAATGTTGCCCGGGAAGACTGCCACAAAGAACGCCGCAACAACCCAGCCCAGCGCCGTCCGCCTCCGCCTGAGCAGCAACAGGGCCGCGCCCAGGGCGATCTCCACGAGTCCGGAAGCGACCACGATGAAGTCCCGGTCCAGCGGCAGCCACGGCGGCACCTGCGCGTAAAACGCCTCCCGGCTCCAGCCCAGGTGGCTGACGCCGGCCAGGATGAGGAACCCGCCCAGCAGCAGCCGGCCGGCGGTACGCCAGCCCGGGCCCAGCCCGGCATCACCGTTGTGGGACCGGGCAGGACCGGTTGGTTGGGCCGGACCGGTTTCCTGGGCCGGACCTTCGGATTGATCTGGACTGTCGGCCATAAGGCGCCGCCTTCACGTGGGGTGAGAGCAGCTTAGCAATGCGGCCCCGCTGCCCCTCCGCCCTCCCGCTCGACTAACATTGGGGGCGTGAATGAGACGTTGCCCCCGTGCCCCGAATGCTCCAGCGAGTACACCTACGAGATGGGGGCGCTCCTGGTCTGCCCGGAGTGCGCGCATGAGTGGTCGGCCGCCGTCGAGCAGGAGCCCGGTGACCAGGAAGCGAAGCCGATCAAGGACGCCGTCGGCAATATCCTCGCCGACGGGGACACCGTCACCGTGGTCAAAGACCTCAAGATCAAGGGCAGTTCCACTGTCATCAAGGTGGGCACCAAGGTCCGCGGGATCCGGCTGGTGAACGGCGTCGGCGACCACGACATTGACTGCAAGGTGGACGGCGTCGGTCCCATGCAGCTGAAATCCAGCGTGGTCAAGAAGATCTGACCAGCATGTCCGCAGGGATGGACGGCCGGGTCCGGTCCGCCGACGTCGTGGTGATCGGCGCGGGCCAGGCCGGGCTCGCCGCCGCTTACCACCTGCACCGCCGGGGCTTTCTCCCGGCCGGAACCGCACTGGAGGCCCGGAATCCTGCCGGGCCGGTGAGGAGCTACATCGTCCTCGACGCCGAGGACGGCCCCGGCGGGGCGTGGCGCCACCGCTGGAAGAGCCTCCTCATGGCCACCGTGAACGGCATCAGCGACCTGCCCGGTATCCCGCAGCCGGCCGTCGACCCGGAAGAAGCCAGCTCGAGCTTCCTGGCCCGCTACTTCGGCGGCTACGAACAGCAACTGGGGCTGGCCATCGAACGGCCGGTCAAAGTCCGGTCCGTCGCGGCGGAGGACCACGACGCCGGCGGGCGGCTGAGGATCGCCACGTCAGGCGGCGACTGGTCGGCCCGCGCCGTCATCAACGCGACCGGCACCTGGACCAGGCCGTTCTGGCCGATCTACCCGGGCCGGGCGTCCTTCCGCGGACGGCAGCTGCACGTTGCGGACTACGTCTCGGCGGAGGAGTTCCGCGGCCGGCACGTGGTGGTGGTGGGCGGGGGCATCTCCGCCGTCGGGCTGCTGGACGAGATTTCCCAGGTCACCACCACCAGCTGGTTCACCCGCCGGGAGCCGGTCTGGCGGGACGCCGCGTTCGACCGGCAGGCCGGGCACGACGCCGTCGCCCTCGTCGAGGAGCGCGTGCGGCAGGGTCTGCCGCCGCAAAGCGTCGTCGCCGTCACGGGCTTGATCTGGACTCCTGCCCTGCGCGCGGCTGCCGCCCGGGGTGTGTTGGAGCGCCACCCCATGTTCACCGGCATCGAGCCCGGGGGAGTGCGGATGGCGGACGGGAGCTTCCTGGCCGCCGATGTCATCCTCTGGGCCACCGGATTCCGGGCCGAGCTCGAGCACCTCGCCCCGCTGCACCTGCGCGGCCCTGGCGGCGGGATCGCCATGGACGGCACCCGAGTGGCCGCCGAACCCCGGGTCCATCTGATCGGCTATGGGCCGTCCTCATCCACGATCGGCGCCAACCGGGCCGGGCGGGCAGCGGTGGCGGTCATCCTGCGTTTATTCGAGGAGCAGGATAAGTTTGCAGGGAACCTCAACCTCCGGGCCTGAACAGCCCGACTCACACCTGACTCACAAAAGGCGGCAGCTCGCGCGTGGCGGACAACACTCTTGATTCCCTCTTCTCCCGGATGGGCAGGTTCCCGGACGTGGAGGCGCCCAACCTGCAGGCCTGGGACGCCACGGACAAACTCCTTCTGGACACCGCCGCGGACTTGCTCGCTGCCGGAGCCCTCCACCCCGGCAGCCGGATCGCCGTCGTGGGGGACCGGTACGGTGCGCTGACCCTCGGCGCCCTCACGCTCGGCGCCTTCAACCCCGACGCCGCCAACCCCGACGCTAACTCTGACGCCGCCAACCCCGACGCCGCCGGCAGCAGGACCCGTCCCGTCCGCGTGCATCAGGACCTCATCACCGGTGAGCGGGCCCTCCGGCACAACGCCGAGAAGCTGGGCATCACCGGCGGCTTTGAACAGCACCCGCTGGGGCCAGGGCTCCTGTCGGGGGCCACCGTGGTGCTCCTCCAGCTGCCCAAATCCCTCGCGGAACTGGACGAGATTGCCGACGCCGTCACCCGCCACGCCGACCCCGGCGTCGTACTCCTGGCCGGCGGCCGGGTCAAGCACATGAGCCTGGGCATGAACTCCGTGCTGGAGCGTCACTTCAGCGAGGTCCAGCCCCAGCACGCCCGGCAGAAATCCCGCATCCTGCTGGCCCGCGGACCTCAGCCCACCACGGGCGCCCAGCCCTTCCCCGTCACCGAAGTCAACGCCGAGCTCGGACTGACCGTGTGTGCGCGGGGCGCCGTGTTCGCCGGCACCGGGCTGGATATCGGCACCCGGTTCCTGCTGGAGTTCCTGCCCCGGATGCCGCAGGCACGGCACGCCATCGATCTGGGCTGCGGCACCGGAATCCTCGCCGCCATGTACGCCCGCGGCAACCCCGGCTCCCGGGTCACGGCCACCGACCAGTCCGCCGCCGCCGTCGACTCGGCCAGGGCGACGGCGGAAGCCAACGGCCTCGCCGGTCAGATTGTGGCACTCCAGGACGACGCCATGGGTTCGCTGCCGGATGCCAGCGCCGATTTGATCCTGCTCAACCCGCCGTTCCACGTCGGAGCGGCGGTTCATGCCGGGGCCGGCGTCAAGCTGATCGAGGCGGCCGGGCGGGTCCTCGCACCGGGCGGGGAGCTTTGGACGGTGTTCAACAGCCATCTCCACTACCAGCCCGCGCTGCAGCGGCTGATCGGTCCCACCCGGGAAGTTGGCCGGAATCCGAAATTCACGGTGACCGCCAGCACCCGAAAATCTTCCGGTGTATGAAGCGGGCGTGTGGGCGGTCACACCCGCGTAACGTACGATTCTGGAATAAGCAGTGCGTGGCCAAAGACGTTTAGGGGTTATCAGTGACTGAGATCCGCCAGCCCTCACCGAGGCGCGGAACCAACTTGCCCCGCATGGGGGACTTTAACCTCACGGTAATCCTCGATGCCATCCGGCGTTCCCCGGCCGGCCTCAGCCGGGTGGAGCTGGCCCAGATCGTCGGGCTGTCCCCGCAGACGATTTCCAATATCTCCCGCCGGCTGCTGGACCAGGACCTGATCTACGAGGCAGGCAAGGAAGGCACCGGACCGGGCAAGCCCCGGACCATGCTCAGGCTCAAGTCGTCCGGCATGTACGCCGTGGGAGTCCACTTGGACCCGGCAGTGACCACGTTCGTGGTGCTGGACCTGGTGGGGGCCGTGGTGAAGCATTCGCGGATCAAGACCCCCGGCGGCAACCACCCCGGGGCCGTCATTGACACCATCGCCGCCGAAATCAAGCTGCTCATTGCGGATTCCGGCGTTGACCCATCCAAGATCGCCGGCCTGGGGATCGCCTCGCCCGGTCCGATCGACCTTGAGGAGGGCACGGTTGTGGACCCTCCGCTCCTGCTGGGCTGGGACCGGGTGCCGCTCCGCGACGCCCTGTCCGCGGCCACCGGGCTGTCCACCATCGTGGACAAGGACGTGACCAGTGCCGCCGTGGCCGAGACCTGGGCCGGCGGCCCCAGCGGCGCCGGCAGCTTCGTCTTTATGTATATGGGCACCGGAATCGGCTGCGGGATCGTACTGAACGACGAGGTGGTGCGCGGCACCTCGGGAAACGCCGGCGAGATCGGGCACATCATCGTCGACCCCGACGGGGCGCTGTGCGACTGCGGGATGCGCGGCTGCGTCAAGTCCACCAGCATTCCCCAGGTGCTGGTGGCCCGCGCCGTCGAAGCCGGGGTCCTGGACGGCCCCCTCGAGGCCGTGACCGGCCCCGCCATCCAGGAGAGCTTCGCCGAGCTGTGCGCCGCCGCGGCGGCCGGCGACCCCAAGGCGGAGGAGATCATCGACCACTCCGCCGTCCTGGTAGCCCGGGCAGTCTCGACCATCACCAATGCACTGGACGTGGACCGTGTGGTGTTCGGCGGGCCCTTCTGGAGCTGCCTCTCGCAGCGCTATCTGGAACGGGTCCCGGCGCTGGTCCGGGAAGGCAGCGCCACCCGGAAGATCCACGAGATCGAGGTGGTCGGCACCGGCGTCGGGGAAGATGTCGGCGCGATCGGCGCCGCCTGCCTCGTGCTGGAGCGCATGCTGGCACCCCGCTCGCAGCGCCTCCTGCTGGAGGGCTAGGGCCGCCGGAGGCTAGTGCCGGCCGGCTCCCGGGGCAATGGCGTCAGTCGATGTCCTCGACGACGGTGCCGAAGGGGAGCGATTCGTCCACGTGCGCCTGATGGCCGGTAGGGCCGCGGTTGTAGGACACCTTGACTCCGTGCGCCTTGTCCGCCGCCGACTGCATCAGAATGGGCCGGACCGTATTAACGAAACTCTCGCTCTTGCCGGCGAGATACTCCTGGTAGCTGGCTGGAAGCTGGATCATGGCAAAAGAATAGTCCTGCGCGGGCACAAAGGGGAGGGCTCCCCGTCCCCGGAAATCCGGACGCAGCCGGGCAGCCGCCGGGTGCGGTACCGGGCCTGTGGCGAACAATATTCTGCCCAGACATGAAATATGCCGTAAAAGTGCGTCTTAATTCGGAAGCCGACTTGATCCGCTTCCCGGGCGGCCCGTAGAGTCTTATCCAAGTTACCTCAGTAACGTGTCAGCGATCCTCCGCTCACGGCCAGCCCCACGGCGGCCCAGGAGGGTGTGGGTGCCCCCATGTGGGCCTGACATTTGCTCACGGACAACTTCGTATCAGGCGTAACAGTCGCGGCTGCGTCCTGCCGGTGTTTGCTCCGTGTTCCCCAAACTCAACTCACCGACAGCACCCGTATTCCGGGCCAAGCCGTCAGTGCTCACAGCCAAGGACGCAAATGTCTCCCCCTAGCCTTATTGACACCCACCCAAACCTGGCTGGCACGGCCCCCGTCGCCTTGTCCTATGAGCTCTTCCCGCCGCGGTCGCCCGCGGCGGCGGAATCGCTCTGGACCACCATCGGCGAACTGGAAAGCACGGACCCGGACTACGTCTCCGTGACCTACGGCGCCAGCGGCTCCAACCGGGACACCGCCGTCGAGCTCATCAACCGCCTCGTCCAGGAGACCACCCTGCGGCCGCTGGCACACCTGACCTGCGTAGGGAACTCGCCGCAGGAGCTCGCCGAGATCATCGGCGAACTGCTCGACGTCGGCGTGCGCGGCATCCTGGCCCTGCGCGGTGACCAGCCCAAAGACGGCGGCGTTCCGCCCGAGGGGTCCCTGCGCTACGCCCAGGACCTGATCGAGCTCATCCGCCGCGTCGAACAGCGCCGCTCCGCGCTGCTCTGCGCCGGCAAGGTGGCCGTCGGCGTCGCCGCGTACCCCACCCGGCACCCGGAGTCCCCGAGTGAGGCGCACGACGTCGAGGTGCTGCTGGCCAAGCAGCGCTCCGGCGCCGACTTCGCCATCACCCAGGTCTTCTTCCACACCGAGCAGTACGCGGACCTCCTGACCCGGGCCCGCCGTGCCGGCGTCACCATCCCGATCATCCCGGGCGTTATGCCGCTGACCAGCATCCGCCGGCTCACTCGCCTCGGCGAGCTGACCGGCGTCGAACCGGCCCCGGAACTGATCGACCGGCTGGCCGCCGCCGATACCGACGCCGAACGCACCCGGATCGGGGTCGGCGCCACCGTGGACCTGGCCAACGCGGCACTGGACGCCGGAGCCCCCGGTCTGCACCTCTACACCTTCAACGAACACTCGGCTGCGCTCGACGTGCTGGACAAACTCGCCCTGGCCCGTCCTCAACGAGGCAACCGGCACGGTGGCAACCGGCACAGTAGCCACCGCCCCACGGCCGGCCGCCGCCAGCTCGCCAGCTAACCTCACCACCAACATTTAGGACTTCCCATGACTGAAAAGAACACGCTCAACCCCACTCCGTTCCCGGCTGCCTCGATCCTGGGCTACCCGCGCATCGGCCGCCGCCGCGAACTCAAGAAGGCCGTGGAGGCCTACTGGGCCGGCAAGATCGACGCCACCGCCCTGGACGCCGCCGCCAAAGAGATCCAGCTCGGCACCGCCAAGCGCCTCCAGGGCCTGGGCCTCACCGAAGCCGCCGCCGTTCCCGGCACCTTCTCGTACTACGACCAGGTGCTCGACGCCGCCGCCCACCTCGGCGCCGTGCCGGCACGCTTCGGCAACCTCCTGGACGCCGACGGCCAGCTCGACATCGACGGCTACTTCACTCTTGCCCGCGGCAACAAGGACCAGCAGCCGCTGGAAATGACCAAGTGGTTCGACACCAACTACCACTACCTCGTCCCGGAAATCGGCCCGGAGACCACCTTCGCGCTGACTTCCAACCGCATCGTCGAGGAATTCGAATACGCCCTCTTCAACGGCGTCGAGACCCGCCCATATATCGTTGGCCCGGTCACCTTCCTCCTGCTGAGCAAGGCCTCCGATGACGCCCCTGCCGGCTTCAGCCCGCTGTCCCGCCTCGAGGACGTCCTCCCCGTCTACACCGCACTGCTGGGGAAGCTTGCCGCCGCAGGCGCCAGCTGGGTCCAGCTCGACGAGCCCGCCCTCGTGGTGGACCAAGACACCCCGGCCGGGGAAATCCAGGCCGCCGTCGCCCGCTCCTACGAGGTCCTCGCCGCCGCGGCACAGCGCCCGCAGCTGTTCGTCTCCACCCCTTACGGCGCGCTCAACGGCCAGCTGGGCACCCTCGCCGCCACCGGCATCGACGCCCTGCACCTGGACGTTTTCAAGGGCGAGGTTCCCTCCGCCGCCGCCCTGGCCGCACTGGGCAACACGACCCTGGTTGCCGGCGTCGTGGACGGCCACAACATCTGGCGCAATGACCTCGCAGCCTCCGCGGCCAAGATCGCCGAGCTGAAGAAATCCGTGGCCAAGCTCGCCATCAGCACCTCCACCTCCACCCAGCACGTTCCGCACGACGTCGACGAGGAGGTCCAGCTCTCCGCTCAGCTGCGCAGCTGGCTCGCGTTCGCCGACCAGAAGGCCGCCGAGGTTGTCACCCTCGCGGGCCTGCTGACCGACGAGGCAGCAGTCCAGCCCGCCATCGACGAGGCCACCCGCATCATCGCCTCCCGCGCCGCCGCCGACGGCGTCCGCCGGGCCGAGGTCCGGAACCGCACCGCCGCCCTGACCGGCGCCGACTTCAGCCGCTCCGCGTACGGGGTCCGCGAGGCCGCACAGACCGAGGCCCTTCACCTGCCGCCGCTGCCCACCACCACCATCGGCTCCTTCCCGCAGACCGGCGAGATCCGCACTGCCCGGGCCCGCGCCAACAAGGGCGAACTGAGCACTGAACAGTACGAGCAGCTCATGAAGGACGAGATCAAGCGCGTCGTGGAGCTGCAGGAAGAGCTCGGCTTCGACGTCCTGGTCCACGGCGAGCCGGAGCGCAATGACATGGTCCAGTACTTCGCCGAGAACCTCGAAGGCTTCGACGTCACGGTGCACGGCTGGGTCCAGTCCTACGGATCCCGCTGCACCCGCCCGTCCATCCTGTGGGGCGACGTCACCCGCAGCGCCCCGATCACGGTGGAGTGGGCCCGGTACGCGCAGTCCCTGACCACTAAGCCGATGAAGGGCATGCTCACCGGACCGGTCACGATCCTCGCTTGGTCCTTCGTCCGCGATGACCAGCCGCTGGGCGAGACCGCCAACCAGGTGGCCCTGGCCCTCCGCGACGAAATCGCCGACCTCGAAGCCGCCGGCATCAAGGTCATCCAGGTGGACGAGCCCGCCCTGCGCGAGCTCCTGCCGCTGCGCAAGGCCGACCAGGCCGCGTACCTGGACTGGTCCGTGAAGTCCTTCCGGCTCGCCACCGCCGGCGCCGCGGACGCCACCCAGGTCCACACGCACCTGTGCTACTCGGAGTTCGGCGCCATCATCGACGCGATCGACGGCCTCGACGCCGACGTCACCTCGATCGAGGCCGCCCGCTCCCGCATGGAGGTAGTCCACGACCTGGAATCCCACGGCTTCGGCCGCGGTGTGGGCCCGGGCGTCTACGACATCCACTCGCCGCGCGTCCCGGGCGAGCAGGAAGTCACCGAACTGCTCAGCACCGCCGTCAAGCACGTCCCGTCCCGCCAGCTCTGGGTCAACCCGGACTGCGGCCTGAAGACCCGCGGCTACGCCGAGACCGAAGAGTCCCTGCGCAACCTCGTCACGGCCACCAGGACGGTCCGCGCCGAACTGCTGGAAGCCGCCAAGTAGCAAGAGCCGGCGGCCGGGGGAGCGGAAATCCTCTGAGTGGTTGAGCCTGTCGAAACCCCGGTTTCGACAGGCTCAACCACTGGGGCGGGTGAGGACATGTCCTCAGACGTCCGCGCCTGCCCGCTCTTTCAATCGCCAGGCGCTGATAAGCAGCCAAACGGTCCAGACCACGGTGAGGAGTATCCCGAGCAGCGTCGGCACCGCGTTCGCGGCTGCGAATCCTTCGGTTCCAATGATCCATCCTTGCGCCAGATACGACACGCCGGATAGCCCCATAAGGATGCCGATTGTGCGGGAGACCCGGCGTGTGGCCACGATGACCACGCTGGAAATAATCAGGGCGCTTCCGAACAGGAAGCTGTGGTAACTGCGCATTCCCCACTCCAGCCAGCGGATTCCTTCCGCGCTGACAAAGCGCATTGCCTTCTCCGGCTCTGCAGCGGACGCCCAGGCATTCACGGCGTGCTTCAGGGCGACGCCGTCCACGGCCTGGAGCGCGCCATAGAGCGCAATGGAAACAGCCGCCGAGAGGGCGCCGAAACGGGCTGTCAGGGCCAGTGCACCGTGCGGCACATTCAGGGCGCCCAGCAGGGCAATCATTCCGCCGGCGAACAGGGCCATGCCTACGAACTGGCCCAGGTGCACCGCGGTCCAGATGTCGCTATGGGCATACTCGGTGAAGGAGGCAACGTGGTCGTTGGCGCTGGCCGCATCGGC
This sequence comes from Arthrobacter sp. 001422645, assembly GCF_059816125.1. Taxonomy (NCBI): domain Bacteria; kingdom Bacillati; phylum Actinomycetota; class Actinomycetes; order Micrococcales; family Micrococcaceae; genus Arthrobacter; species Arthrobacter sp. 001422645. The sequence continues at coordinate 91,289 of NZ_JCBANT010000015.1, forward strand.
ATGAAACAAGCCGGCCAGCAGTGAAATCACGACGCCGCCAAAGATCAGCATCGCGGCAGTACGCAAATACCCTCTGTCCACCGTGCGCGATCCGGATCCCTCAAGGGGCACCGAACGCGTGGTGCCGCTGTCTCCTGTTTGGATATCGTCCATGGTGGCCGCCTTTGGTCGGCGCAGAGAAATAAGCCGGGGTCAGGATTCCCAGAGGATCTCGTCGTCCACGACGCCGTCCTCGTCCGCGGAGGCCACCAGCACCTCGTCGGTGAAGTGCGAGCCGAGGGTGAAGTCCAGGACGAAATAGCGTTCCGGCTGGCCGGGGAAGATGCCCACGTGGCCCAGCTTCAGCGCCTTGAGGAACACGGCGTCGGTGAGCTGGCTCTTATCCTCGACGCCGAACACGGTCCTCAGGTGCTCGTCCTTGATCGCGTTGCAGTGGAAGTGCCGGTACTCCTGGGGGCTGGTGCCGTCCTGCTCCAGTTCCTCGGCGATCATTTCCCGGACCTGGTCCACGAGTTCGGGCAGGAAGCGCAGCCGGTAGTCAACTTTGTGCATCGCCGCTTCGTCGAAGTGGTCATGCGCATTGACATTCAGGTCAAGCTCCACGATCTGGCCCGCCAGTTCATGCTTGGCGGTGAGGTTGTGGTCCCTCCCGTGGTTGAGCTCGACCTCTCCGAAGTGCTTGCTCGCTACCTTGTTCATATCTTCAACATAGTCCTCAAAACCGGCCCGTTCCAGCATTCGCAAGGTTTTATCCGGTACCGCACCCGGCCGGGCGCCCGCTGCCGGTACATTGGGCGGATGCAAACCGTTGCCCCCGCCGTAGCCCGCGCCCGTGAACTTTACGACAGCGGAGTGACCCGTCCCTTGGCCTGGCGGCTGGAGCAGCTCGGCAGCCTCCGCCGGATGCTGGCCGAGCGCCGCACCGAGTTCGCCGAAGCGCTGGGCGCCGACCTGGGCAAGCACGCCACCGAGTCCCTGCTGACGGAAATCGGCTTTGTCACGGCCGAAGCCGCGCACCTGGAAAAGAACCTTGAGGCCTGGCTGCGGCCGCGTCCGGTCGCAGTGCCGCTCGCCGTCCAGCCGGCCAAGGCGTGGACCGAGCTGACCCCGCTGGGAGTAGTGCTGGTGATCGGCCCATGGAACTATCCGCTGCAGTTGCTGCTCGCCCCGCTGGCCGGTGCCCTCGCAGCCGGCAACACCGTGGTGCTCAAGCCGAGCGAACACGCCCCCGCCACCTCGGCAGCCCTGGCGCGGTGGATTCCGGAGTACCTGGCCGGCGCGGCCGAGGTGGTCCAGGGCGGCATCCCGGAAACCACCGCACTGCTGGGCATGCCCTTTGACCACATCTTCTTCACCGGCGGGGAAACCGCTGCCAAGGCGGTGCTGCGCGCGGCGGCGGAGAACCTGACGCCGGTGACCCTGGAACTGGGCGGCAAATCCCCGGCCTACGTGGACGCCTCCACCGACCTGGCCAGGGCCGCCAAGCGGCTCGCATGGGGCCGGTTCATGAACGCCGGCCAGACCTGCGTGGCGCCCGACTACATCCTGGCCACCGAAGACGTGCTGGTGCCGCTGGAGCGCGAGCTGGTCAAGGCGATCGGCGCGCTCTTCGGTCCGGACTCCGCCCGCAGCGGGTCCTACGGCAGGATCGTCAACGACCGCCACTTCGAACGGATTGCCGCCCTCGCCGACGGCAGCACTGTGGTCCACGGCGGCGAACGGGACGCCGCGAGCCGCCACTTCGCCCCGACCCTGCTCCGGCCCGCCCCCGGGGACACGGTCATGGGGGAGGAGATCTTCGGGCCGCTGCTGCCGCTGGTCCCGGTCGCCGGCCGTGATGAGGCCATCCGGATGATCAACGACGGCGCCAAGCCGCTGGCGTTGTACGTGTTCAGCAACGACGCCGGCACGCGCCGGGCCTTCTCGGAACGCACCTCCTCGGGGGCGCTGTGCTTCGACGTCCCGGCCGCGCATCTGATGGTCCCGGGCCTGCCCTTCGGCGGGGTCGGCGGCAGCGGCATGGGCGCCTACCACGGGGAGCACTCGCTGCGGACGTTCTCGCACGAACGGGCCACCCTGGCCAAGCCGCAACGGCCGGACACTCTGGAACTGATCTACCCGCCCTACAGCCCCGCCAAACACCGGATCATCAGCGCCCTCGCCGGGATGGGCACGGGACTGCGCAAGCGGCTCCGTAGGCGGTGAGCCACCGCTGACTCAGCCCTTGCGGGCGATTGCCTGTTTCAGGGTGGAGGAGTTGAAGGTGTCGGCCAGCAGTTCGACGAACAGCTGGACCTGCGCCGTCTGTTTTTCATTGATCAGCAGGGCAAAGACGTTGCGTGCCAGCCGGATTTCGGGAACATCCAGCACCACCACGCCGGCCGGCCGGTGCAGCAGGGCCAGCTCGGGAACCAGTGCGGCGCCCAGCCCCGCCGCCGCCATCTCGAGGCTGGCATGGAAGTCATCGCTGTAGGCGACCACCCGCGGGTGGAGGTTGCAGCTGGCGAAGAGCCGCTCGATCACGGTGGCGTCACTGGTGCCGGGGTGGTGCACAATCCACGGCATGTCGGAGAGGTGGTCCGCCGCCACCTTCGACTCCGTGCCGATGCCCCAGGCCGCCGGCAGCACGACCCGGAAGTCGTCGTCGCCGATCCATTGCCGGTTGACGGTGTGCGGCCACGCGAGCCCTGACTGCCCCACCTGGTACACGAGGGCGACGTCGAGCTCGCCGCCGGTGCGCAGGCCCTGGATCGTCTGGGCGGGCTCCGCCACGGACACCCGCAGGTCAATCCCGAGTTTCTTCCAGGCCGGGTTTTCCAGGAGCCGCGGCAGCACATAGGTGGCCAGGCTGGGGAAGATGCCCAGCCGGAGTTCCTGCCGGGCGGGATCCCCGGTGCGGGAGGCCGCCGCCATCAGCGCCTCGATGTCCGTGAGGACCTTGGCCGCGTGCCGGGTCATGACCAGGGCCGCCTCGGTGGGCTGGATGCTGCGGGCCGAACGCTGGAAGAGTTCGACGCCGGTGTCCCGTTCCAGCGCCGACATCTGCTGGGAAACCGCCGACGCCGTGTAGCCGAGCCGCGTGGCGGCCGCCGCGAAAGAGCCGAGCCTGGTCACTTCGACGAGGGTCCGCAGATGGACGGGGTTGATCAAGGGTTTGCCCTTCGCGTGTTCCGGTGAGGCGGGACCGCAATCCCGCTTCATTCTGGCACATTGGACGGAAGCGAATTGCTGAAAAGTCGCACACATCCGTCAGCCCCCCGGCGACGAATTGCCCATAAGACGATTCACCAGGACGATTCCGGCAAAGCCAACAGGAGCAGATCAGTGTCAGATGCAGCAGGAATTCCCCCGGGCCGGCGAGTAGCCGTAATTGGCAGCGGCGTGGCGGGCCTGACCGCCGCGTACGTGCTGAACCGGCAGGACACCGTGACCCTCTTCGAAGCCGACGCACGGCTCGGCGGACACGCCCACACCCACGACGTAAGGCAGGCCGGCGGTCCCAGCCTCGGGATCGACACGGGCTTCATCGTCCACAATGAACGGACCTACCCCACACTGCTGCGGCTCTTCGCCGAACTGGGCATTGAAACCCAGGACTCGGAAATGAGCATGTCCGTCCGCTGCGACGGCTGCGGGCTGGAGTACGCCGGAGCCCGGGCCAAGGGCCGGGGAATCCTTCCGCGGCCCTCCACCGTGCTGCGCGGCCGCTACCTGCTGATGCTGCTCGAGGTGATGCGTTTCTACCGCAGGGCCCGCGCCCTGCTCGCCGCGGACACCCCAGCCGGGGAACAGGAGCTCACCCTGGGGGAGTTCCTGGCCCGGGAAAAGTTCAGCAGCTACTTCATCTCGCACTTCATGACCCCCGTGGTGAGCGCGGTCTGGTCCTGCGATCCCACCACCGCGCTGGCTTACCCGGCACGCTACCTCTTCACCTTCCTGGGCCACCACGGCCTGCTCGGGGTCTCCGGTTCACCGCAGTGGCGCACCGTCACCGGCGGCTCGCGCACCTACGTGGACAGGGTCGCCGCCACCTTGCCGGATATCCGCCTCTCCAGCCCTGTCACCGGAGTGCGCCGCCACGAGCACGGTGTGGAGCTGACCACGACGACCCGCACGGGAACAGTGACCACCGAGAACTTTGATGCCGTGGTCATCGCCACACATCCGGCCCAGGCCCTGGACATGCTCACCGACGCCTCGCCCGCCGAGCGCGAGGCCCTGGCCGGCATGCCGTACTCGGTCAACCACACGGTCTTCCACCGCGACGCCGCCGTCTTGCCGTCCAGCGACAACGCCAAGGCCTCCTGGAACTACCGGCTGCCGTCCTGCGATGCCCAGCCGGACAAGGTCCTGGTCAGCTACGACATGACCCGGCTGCAGCGGCTGGCCCCCGTGGACATGGGGCGCTACATCGTCAGCCTGGGCGAATCGGAGCTGATTGCGGACGACACCGTGATCGAGCGCATGGTCTACGCGCACCCGCAGTACACCCCGGATTCCTTGAGGGCCCAGCAGGGGATCCTGGCGTTGGGCGATGACCGGCTGGCCTTCGCCGGCGCTTACCACGGCTGGGGGTTCCACGAAGACGGCGCCCTCTCCGGCGTTAAAGCCGCGGAGCGGCTCGGCCGCACGTGGGACGACCCCGCCGTCGCGCTGAACGAGGAATACCGCGCCGTCGCCGTCGATCCTGACCTGCAGACCGTCCCCGCGGAGGGCTCATGAACGCATCGGCCGCTATCTACCGCACGTCCATCGCGCACGTGCGCCGCACCCCGCTGCATAACGCCTTCACCTACCGCAGCTACAGCTGGTACGTCGACGTCGATGCCCTCCCCAGGCTCCCGCGCTGGCTGGCCCCGCTGGCCGGCTTCTCCGTGGCGGACCACCTGGGCGACCCGGACGGGACGCTGCGAGGCAACGTCGAGCGCTACCTTGCCACCCAGGGCATCACGCTCGACGGCGGCCGGATCACCATGCTGGCCAGCGCCCGTGTCTTCGGACACGTCTTCAACCCGCTAAGCCTGTTCTGGTGCCACGACCCTGCGGGCGGGCTGCGCTGCGTGATCGCCGAGGTCCACAACACCTACGGGGAGCGGCACTGCTACCTGCTGGAGACCGACGACGCCGGCCGGGCCACCGTCCCGAAAGCGTTCTACGTCTCCCCGTTCAACGACGTCGAAGGCCGGTACCGGATGAAGCTTCCGGAACCGGGGGAGCGGCTCGCCGTCTCGATCGTCCTGGAGCGGGAAGGGCAGAAGCCCTTCGTCGCCACTGTTGACGGCGTCCGCCGCGAATCCACCGTGCCCAACATCTTGGCCGCGGCGCTCGCCGTCCCGCTGGCGCCGCTGCGGGTCGCAGCGCAGATCCGCTGGCAGGGAATCAAACTTTGGGCACGTCAGTTGCCCGTCATCAAAAGACCACACCACCCCTCACAGGAGGCAGTCCAGTGACCATGACCGAAGCGACCGGACCCCACACGGCGCAGACGAACCCGGCGCACACGAACGCTCAGACGAACCCAGGCGTGCCCTACATGGTGCCGCAGCCGCCCGCAGCCATTGACGCCGCGGTCTGGCCCAGCGTTGCCACCGTCCCCTCGAGCCTCAAGGCCCGGCTGGCGGGCCGGGCCGCGGACGCCATCTTCCGCGCCGCCGTGCGCCGCCTTCCGCTGGAGGTGCGCTACCCCGACGGCACCGTCCTGGGCAAGGCCGCGTCCGGCCAGACCGAACCGGGCCAGGTCTTCCCGGTCATGACCATGAACCGCCCGGAGGCCTTCGCAGCCCGGCTCGGCGACGGCGGCCTGATCGGCCTGGGGGAGTCCTACATGGCCGGGGACTGGGACGCCGATGACCTGACAGCGGTGATGGAAGTCTTCGCCGCACGGGTGGGGACCCTGGTGCCTGAGCCGCTGCAGAAACTGCGCGGACTCTACCTCCCGCGCACCCCGCGCACGGAACGGAACACGGAGCAGAACACCCGCTCCAACATCTCCCGTCACTACGACCTGTCCAACGAACTCTTCGCGACGTTCCTGGACAGCACCATGACGTACTCCAGCGCTCTCTTCCCGGAGAACGGTGATGCGCTGCGCAACGTTGCCTGGGACGGCCTGGCCGCCGCACAGCAGGCGAAGATCGACCGGCTGCTGGACAGGGCCGGAGTCACCAAGGGGACGCGCGTGCTGGAGATCGGCACCGGCTGGGGCGAACTGGCCCTCCGCGCCGCGGCGCGCGGCGCCACGGTCTACTCCGTGACCCTGTCCAGCGAGCAGCAGGAGCTGGCCAGGCAACGCGTCGCCGAGGCAGGCTACGCCGACGCCGTCACGATCGAGCTCAAGGACTACCGCGCGGTGGAGGGCGAGTTCGACGCCGTCGTTTCGGTGGAAATGATTGAGGCGGTCGGCTATGAGTACTGGGCCACGTACTTCCAGACGATCGAGCGGGTCCTGGCCCCCGGCGGGAAGGTGGCCATCCAGGCGATCACCATCGGACACGACCGGCTGATCGCCACCCGGACCAGCTACACCTGGGTGCACAAGTACATCTTCCCCGGCGGCGTCATCCCGTCGGTCCGGGCCATCGAGGAGATCACCGAGAAGCAGACAGGGCTCAGGGTCCGTGAGCGCCTCGCCATGGGCGAGCACTACGCCCAGACCCTGCGGCTCTGGGAGGAGCGCTTTATGGCCCGCGCGGACGACGTCCGGGCCCTCGGTTTTGACGAGGTTTTCCAGCGGATGTGGCTGTTCTACCTCTGCTACTCCCGCGCCGGCTTCGAGACCGGCTACCTCGACGTGCAGCAGATCGTGCTGGACAAGGCCGCAGGCAGGTAGCCGGCTAGGGGTAGCCGCTCAGCCGGTGAAGGATTTGCCCAGGACTCCCGCGAACATCCCGGGTTCCTGCGCCACTCCGCTGCAGCTGCTGGAAGCGTTGCTGCCCGGTTCGCGCGGGCTCGAGGAACTGCACGCAGTGTCCCTGTTAGACGACCACATGGACATTCGCCCGATGCCCCGTTCCAGGCCGAAGCTGTTCAGGCCCTCCGCGTCCGCGAGGGTGAACACCTGGCCCTTCACGTCGTTCTCGCCGATCATGGGCGTGAGCCCCATCCTGTTCCACAGGGCCGCATCGTCGAGCGGTTTACCGGCGGTCCTGTACAGCGCATCGAGTGTCTGATGCGTGGCCTCGGCGGCGCTCTTGGCCGCGTCGAGCATGGTTCGGCCCGGTGCCAGCGGCTCGAAGTTCATCACCATGATATTGATGCCGGCGAGTTCCACTCCGGCATCCAGCATGGATGTTACGGACGTCCCGCCGTCCGGGGTGAGCCCGTCCGTCGAAACCGGAAGGGTCAGCCACACCTTCAGCGGGTCACCGGCCGGACGGTTTGCCTGAATCCGCGCGACCGCCTCGGCGCGCCGCTTAGATGCGGAGTGGTCAGCCAAGCCTTCGCCTTCGACGTCGAAATCCAGGGTATCGAGGCCGTACTTTGTGATGACCGCCGTGTAAGCCTTAACCAGCGCATCGACGTCGGTGCAGGCTACAGCCAGCTCCGTGGCGAGCTGCCCCCCGAAAGCTATCGCGACGTCATTGCCGGCGGCGCGGAAGGACTTGATTTGTCCTTCGAGGTCAAGTCTGGCGCCGGCCTGATCGAGAGTGTAATAGCCGTCCCAGGATGGTTCGCACGGCTGCGTCGGATGGGCTCCGATGAACGACAGGACCGCTGTGATGGTGCCTTGCGCGGGCAGGTCCTGGAGCCGGAGGTTCGGGGTCAGTGTCACGTCAAGGTAGCCGCCGAACCACTGCGGAACCGCCGGGGCCTTGCTCATGCCGTCCTCCCGTCCGTAGTTCCCCGGATCCGCGGGAGCGCAGGTCCCCACGGCCATCACGACGACGGCGGCCGCCAGTAGCCTGCTCCAGCTGCGGGACATTGGCGACTGTCGTGATCGCATGCATGCTCTCCATTGTTCACCAGCCGGGACGGCCGCCAGGGCTCAGGCGGTTCCTTGGCCGGAAGGCCTGTGGTCATGAAGCGGCCAATCGGTCGGAGGTGGCCGGGGCGAGGGCGGCCAGCTTCCCGGGGCCGGCCGGCATCAGGACGCTGTTGGTGCGTTCGGGCCGGTACCAGCCGACTGCGGTGCCGCGCAGTGCCAGGATTGCGGATCCGAACAACACGTAGGCGCGGAGAGGTTCGTAAATGAGCCTGTAGATGGGAACCACCAGGAGGTGCGTGGGGCTCTCACCGACCATCACGATCGCCACAATCGAAATGAGCATGTGCGTTGCGACGACGAACAACGAGAACAGCGCGACGGCCTGCCATTCCCCGCGGGCGAGGCTGGTCACCGCGACTGCGACCGTCAGGGGCATAAAAACCAGCGGGACAAGTACCGAAATCAGTGCGTACGGCATGGTGAGCAGACCGAGGGCGCCGAACCGGGGATTGAACAGCATGTGCCGGTGCTTGTACAGGGTCTGGATGTTGCCATAGGTCCAGCGGAGCCGCTGCTTGAACAATCCCCGGACAGTCATGGGCGCCTCGGTCCACGCGACGGCTTTGTTCTCCTGGACGATGCTGTACCCGAGTTGCTGCAGGGAAAGGGTCAGGTCCGCGTCCTCTGCGAGCGTGTCATGGGAGTAGCCGCCTCCCTTGACGAGGGCGTCCCTCCGCCAGGCCGCGCAGGCGCCGGGAACAATGGAGATTGCTCCCATGAGGCCCTCCGCCATTCGGGTGACACAGATGCCGGAAAGGTATTCCAGGCCTTGCCAGGCCGTCAGGATATTGCGGCGGTTTCCGACTTTCACGAGCCCGGCAACCGCGCCGACTATCTTCCCGTTCCGAGGTTCCAGGAAATGGCGGGCGAACATCTTGATCGTCTGCGGTTCAAACAGCGTGTCACCGTCGAGGGTGATCACGATTTCGCCGCGCGACTGGTTTATTCCATGGTTACTCGCGGCTGATTTTCCGCCGTTGGGTTGGTCGATGACGCGCAGTTGCGGCCATGTCTTGGCGTAATCGGAAAGAACCGCGAGGGTGCCGTCGGTGGAGCCGTCGTTGATGGCGACGACTTCCATACGCGGGTAGTCGCTGGCTCTGAGGGCGTCGAGCGTTTTGGCGACAACGAGTTCCTCGTTGAAGACCGGCAGGACGACGCTGACGAATGGCCATTCTTCCTCTTCGACGTCCGGCCAGACGCGCTTATTCTGCCGGTGATTGTTGATCACCGCGAGGACAACGTAAAGGAATGTCAGGATAGTCAGCGAGCCGATGCCGAACCAGAACAACCATGTGAGCAGCACGTTCGGTGTGACCAAATACGTGGTCATCGCGGCCAGGGTCGCGTTGTCTTCCACGGCGCCCTGGACGTCGCCCCGGGGGATGAATTCGGGTGGCAGTATGGGTGCGACCGTGGTGAAGGTGTAACCCTGCGCTTTTGCCTGGGGGATAAACGTTTTCAGCATTTCGAGGGTCGCGCTGCGGTCGCCGCCGCCATCGTGAACCAGGACAATATGCCCTTGCCCGTCAAGTTTCTGCGCCTTGATCGGAACTCCTGGCGCGTAGGACCAGTCACGCGTATCAAAGTCCATATTGATGTGGAGGAACCCCAGCTGCTGGGACTGCAGGAGGGCCAGGGAGTTGTTTCCCGGGTCGCCGGTCGGAATCCGGAACAGTCGGGTTGCGTAATTATCCGAGGCACGCATCACCCGGTCCGCCCCGATGATCTGCTGGCGGTTGAACAGGTCGTCGTGAGCCCAGAAATCGATGTGGGACATCGTGTGATTGCCCACCATATGACCTTCCTGCGTCATGCGGCGGAAGATATCCGGGTATTTGACCACGTTGTCGCCCACCGTAAAGAACGTCGCCGGCACACCTTCACGGGACAGCAGGTCCAGAATTTCCGGTGTGTTTCGGGGATCGGGCCCGTCATCAAAGGTCAACATCAAGGTGTGGTCTGCCGGTTTCCCGAAGGTCTCCATGGCGTAGGGGCTGTCGCCGATTAGCTCAATTTCCTCCGCTGTGGCCTCCCGCCAGATGGTGCTGCTGAAGGGGTCCTTCAGCAGCACTTTGCCATTAACCCGCTCAATCAGGGCGATCCGGTCGAAAGCAAAGCCCCCTTCAGGGCCGATCCGGGGAATATTCTGCAGGTCCGCAGTGGACAAGAGCTTGCGCGGATACTCCACGGACTGGTTCTCCTGGCCCTTCCACACTGGTGCGCTGGCGGCAGGCAGAATCGAGACGACCGAGAGGACTATCAACAGCACGCTGGCCACCAGCGCTACAAGTATTTTGCGCCAACGCTTTCCACTCGGGTCAAAGAAGACCGGGGGACTTACGGGAAGGGGGGCAGGTTTTGTCATGAATTTCCTCGCCAGGGAATCGTGTTTCTAATGGCCTGACCTGAATCAGGGTGTGAGCGCCAAGGCTCGGTTTGGGGCTCGAAGCCCGAAACGGCGATCAATTCGCAGGAGGAGAATCGGCGCTCATCTGACCCCGCCCCTTACTTCGTCCGAGCCGCCGTTCTCCGGCGTACTCCATGTCTTCGAGGTTAGGAGCGCCGGATAGGGTCGCACACGCGTAAGAAACACCTGCGTTTTCCGGACGCTTCTACTTGCTTCGCGGGCGGACTACGTCGCCCTGATGACTTGGGTGCGAGTATGGGCGGCCCGGCCCGGCCCATTTGGCGGCACCGGTTGACGGTTATGGACGTTCGGCATACAGCTGTTTTGCGAACGTTGAAGCGCCGTGCCAAAAGGCGCCGGGGCCCTTCGTTTGTACTTTCTTTGGCGGTGCCCGAAAGGGCGCGAATTCCCCGTTTTCGGGCCGTAATTCGGCCGTGCCTTCGCAGCGGGGCAGCTTCGCCTGAGGGAATCTGTAAGACGTCCTACTTGCGGCTATCGCGACAGCCGGGGGCAAGGTAGCGTTCGACGTACTTGGCAGGGCTTTGTGGAGGCAGAGGCAAAATGCGCAGAGGAGTCGGAGTGGCCGCAGGCTTGGTGGCGGTTGCCTTGGCGGCCGCCGCATGCCAAGGCCCGGGCCCGTTGCCGTCACCGTCGTCCCAGCGACCGTCGCCGGCGCCGTCGTCTCAGCGACCGTCGTCGCCGCCGATACCTGCCCCGTCGCAGGCGATCCGGACGGCAGCTCCCGACACGTTCATCACGGCTTACACGTGGTATGACAACACCCCGCCGGGCTCTCCGAACATCAGCCACCCGGTGCTGCACAAGAAGGCCGGGGGGACCGGAACCTATGCGGATCCGGTGACTATCGCCGTCGGGCATTCCTTGGAGACGGGGAAGGACGTCCTTGATGTCCCCGCTGGTACCCGGATCTATCTTCCTGACGTGCGGCGCTATTTCATCGTCGAGGACACGTGCGGGGACGGCCCGGTCCCGGAGGAAGGGCCGTGCCACGCCGGCGCGGACGAACACGGTGACACGTCGACCTGGCTCGACATCTGGATCGGCGGCGAAGGCGAAAGCGAGGCGTTTGCCGATGACTGCACGGAGCAGGTAACCGGTGTGCGTGCCGCGGTCTTCCACCCTGCCGATAATTTCGTCGTAGCCTCCGGCGAAGGCGTGATCCACGACGGCACGTGTGACAGCGGCTACGGCAATCAACTGATCACCACGACGCCGGCCCGGTAGCAGCCGCCGGGATGTGATGCGGAAACCCTGAAATCCCGCGATGGGGAGACGGCGCGCCGTCGATTAGCCAGTCTGTGCCCGTCGAGGTAACGTTTAGGTCACCGGTTGGCACACACGCCAAAATGGAGCGTCCCGAACGCTGTTGCGTGTGATAAGTCCCCAGGTCGGGGCGCCTTGCGTTCCTTATGCCGGTACCAACTCCGGGCAGGACTTCCCCCTTGGGGTCTGCCCTTTTCCGCACTCGCACGAAGAGGCTTTATTTTCCATGCGCAGAAATAGTCTGCTGGCCGCCGGCCTGCTCTCGGTCCTACTCGCCACGTCGGCGTGTGGCGCCGGAACCGGCACGCCAAACTCATCCGCACAGTCTTCAGCGTCGGCCGGTGCCTTTGAAGCTAACGCCAGCACCGGGCCCGATTCCGCATCCGGCGAAGTCGGCACCTCCCAGCGTGCCGCGGCCGAGAAGGCCAAACTTGCCGCCGCGGCTGCCAAGAAGACCAAGGCTGACGAAAAGGCCAAGGCTGCCGCCGTCCAGAAGGCCAAGGCAGCCGCTGCCGCAGCAGCCCGGAAGGATGCCGCGAAGGCGCCGGCAGCACCCCCGGTGCCGGCGGCCGACGCCGTGCCCGCCGTACCTGTCGCGGTTCCTGCCGCTCCGAAGCCCGCGCCGGCACCCGCCGTGCCGGCGTCGTCCTCCGAACGGATCGTCACCACCGCGTTCACCACGGCGTACACCTGGCACGACAACACGCCGGCGGGCTCGGCCACCATCAGCCACCCGATCCTGCACAAGACTGCGGGCGGCACGGGCACTTACAACGACCCGATCACCATCGCCGTCGGGCATTCCCTCGCCACCGGCAAGGACGTGCTGGATTTCCCGGCCGGCACGCGGATCTACCTCCCGGACGTGCGCCGCTACTTCATCGTTGAGGACACCTGCGGCGACGGCGACGAGCCCCAGGGCGGCCCGTGCCACCAGGGCGTCAACGTGCACGGCACCAACTCCACCATCTGGATCGACATGTGGATCGGCGGCCAGAGCCTCAGTGCCCAGGGCGCCGACAACTGCGCCAGCAAGGTGACGGACGTCCACACTGCCGTCTTCAACCCGGCCAGCAACTACGCAGTGGCACCGGGCGCAGGCGTCGCCCATGACGGCAAGTGTGACGCCGGGTATGGCAGCACCCTCGTAAAGAAGTAAGCACAGGGGACTGGCTTCCGGCTGCTGTCGGACGCCTTGCGGGGGCCGGCGGATCTTCGCCGGCCCCCGCCTTCGTGTGCTGGCGTTGGCGGAGGCCCAAAGACCCTGTTCAACCGGCCCGGATTCGGCAGAATTGAGCGGACTAGTCGCACCCAATAGGGGGAGGGCGCCATGTTCCGGTCCGGCAGAGCAGTTGCCGCAGCGTTTTGCGTCGCCGTCCTGCTGGCGGCCTGCACGCCGTCCGGCACCCCGGCACCAAGTTCCGGGACAGCCTCGCCCACTTCCTCGCCCGGCTCCTCGGAACCGGCTCTCACTCCGGCGGCGGGGGCAGCGCCCGGGGAGTCGGACGAGCCCGAGTGGAATACCTTCACGACGCCGGACGGCAGGCTGATGTTCGACTACCCGCCGGACTGGAGCGTCGAGGACCGGGCCCGTGAGGCGGCGCCCGGCGGGATCTTTGTGGACGTCGTCGACGCGGCCGGGAAATCGATGGCAACGTTGCGGACCAACATTGCCGCCAAGGCCGAATGCACCCAGAAGTATCCGTACGCCTTGATGGACTCGGAGTCGTTGCCGGCCCTGGCTCAGAAAGGGGCGGCGCCGCGCTTTGTCTTCGAGGGCCGCGACGACCACGGAGCATACCCCTCGAAGCCGGCCCCCCTGTCCTATGGGATTACCTCCGCGCCGGTGCCCTCCGGGCGCACCGCCTGCCCGATCTTCCAGTTCTTCACGTGGCCGCCCGGGGTGGCGTCGTTCAGCGGTGTCTACAACGCCGTCGCCACGGCCCCGGGTGTCACGCCCGACGTGAACACGCCGGAGGCCTACACGGCAACGGAGGAGTACGACCAAATACGGCAGACGATCACGTCGCTCCGCCCTGCGAAGTGAGGCAGCTGCGTACTGGGCGCCGGGCCGGTACCAATCCTGTGCCGTTGACCACTACATGTAGTGCTTAGTACCACCGTGGCTCCCCGTGGCAGCAGACCGCGACACGCCGTCCAGCGTGCGACACGCGGAGCGGTTAATTGTGGCTAAGTACTCCACAGGGTGTGGATTTCGTCCTTGAAAATGGCTGAAACCCGGACATTTTGAAGCCCCCGGGCTGTGGATTAAAAGTGGGCGGAATGACATACTTGTAATACATCATCTTGGGGTCCGCGCGGGACTCGTGCACTACATGTAGTATCGACATACAGTTCGAGCGAAGCGGTAGCAGACCGCCAGGCGAGGCCAGTAACGGATAAGAATTCCTGTTCCGGGCGGGCCCACCGGACACGAACCAAAGACTTCAACAAAGGGGACAGGGACATGACCGTTACGGTTTACACGAAGCCGGCTTGCGTGCAGTGCAACGCGACCTACCGCGCGCTGGACAAGAAGGGCATCACCTACCAGAGCGTCGACATCTCGCAGGACGCGGATGCCCTCGAACGCCTGAAGGCCCTGGGCTACATGCAGGCCCCGGTTGTCGTCACGGATCAGGACCACTGGTCCGGCTTCCGCCCCGACAAGATCGAAGAACTGGCGCAGGCTTCCGCCGTCGCCGTAGCCTGAACCGCTTCGACAGAAAACGCACGTCAGATGAGGTGACTTCCATGGCACTGGCAACCGCCGTTACGACGCCGACCGGCGCCCGGTCGCCGGCGGGGGACGACGCCAGGACCACCGGCAGCCACCTCATCTACTTCTCCTCAACCTCCGAGAACACCGCACGCTTCATCAGGAAGCTGGGCATCGACGCCGCCCGGATTCCCCTCCACGCGAGGGAACCCGCGCTCGTGGCAACCGAACCCTATGTGCTGGTGCTTCCCACCTACGGAGGGACTGGGGGAGAGGGATCCGTTCCGAAGCAGGTCATCCGCTTCCTGAACGATCCGCGCAACCGGCAGCAGCTCCGGGGAGTGATCGGGGCGGGCAATACGAACTTTGGGGACAACTACTGCATGGCCGGCGACATCATCGCCGCGAAATGCCAGGTCCCGCACCTATATCGATTCGAACTCATGGGGACGCCGGAAGACGTCAGCCGAGTACAACAAGGATTGGAAGAATTTTGGACACGACTGTCGCAGACACAGAAGTAACCGGGTCCGGCTCCGCCGCCAAGCCCGCCGTCGAGAAGACCACCGCCGTCGAGAAGCACACCGTCCCCGGTGAGAAGCCGGCCATGCCGGCCGCCTACCAGGGCCTGGGCTACCACGAGCTCAACGCCATGCTGAACCTCTATGGTCCCAACGGCGAGATCCAGTTCGAGGCCGACCGCGAGGCCGCGCACCAGTACTTCCTGCAGCACGTGAACAACAACACCGTGTTCTTCCACGACCTCGAGGAAAAGCTCGACTACCTCGTCAAGAACGAGTACTACGAGCGCGAAACCCTCGACCAGTACACGATGAACTTCATCCGCGAGCTCTACAACCGCGCGTACAAGAAGAAGTTCCGCTTCGAGACCTTCCTCGGCGCGTTCAAGTTCTACACCTCCTACACCCTGAAGACGTTCGACGGAAAGCGCTTCCTGGAGCGCTACGAGGACCGCGTCTGCATGGTGGCCCTGCACCTGGCCCGCGGCGACGAAAAGCTCGCCACCCAGATGGTGGACGAAATCATCGAAGGCCGCTTCCAGCCGGCCACCCCGACGTTCCTGAACGCCGGCAAGCGCCAGCGCGGCGAGCTGGTCTCCTGCTTCCTGCTCCGCATCGAAGACAACATGGAGTCGATCGGCCGGTCCATCAACTCCGCGCTGCAGCTCTCCAAGCGCGGCGGCGGCGTCGCCTTCGCGCTGACCAACATCCGCGAGGTCGGCGCGCCGATCAAGCAGATCGAGAACCAGTCCTCCGGCGTCATCCCCGTGATGAAGCTCCTCGAGGACAGCTTCTCCTACGCCAACCAGCTCGGTGCCCGCCAGGGTGCCGGCGCGGTGTACCTGCACGCGCACCACCCGGACATCTACCGCTTCCTGGACACCAAGCGCGAGAACGCGGACGAGAAGATCCGCATCAAGACCCTCTCGCTCGGCGTCGTCATCCCGGACATCACCTTCGAGCTGGCCAAGAAGGACGAGGACATGTACCTGTTCTCGCCGTACGACGTCGAAAAGGTCTACGGCATGCCGTTCTCCGACGTCTCGGTCACCGAGAAGTACTACGAGATGGTGGACGATTCCCGGATCAAGAAGACCAAGATCAAGGCGCGCGAGTTCTTCCAGACTCTCGCCGAGATCCAGTTCGAATCCGGCTACCCGTACATCATGTTCGAGGACACCGTGAACCGGGAAAACCCGATCGACGGCAAGATCATCATGTCCAACCTGTGCTCCGAGATCCTCCAGGTCTCCCAGCCCACCACCTACCACGATGACCTGTCCTACGACCAGACCGGCAAGGACATCTCCTGCAACCTGGGTTCGCTGAACATCGCCAAGACCATGGACTCGCCGGACTTCGGCCTGACCATCGAGACGGCCATCCGGTCCCTCTCGGCTGTCTCGGACATGTCCAACATCACCTCGGTGCCCTCGATCGCCCGCGGCAACGACCAGAGCCACGCGATCGGCCTCGGCCAGATGAACCTGCACGGCTACCTGGCCCGGGAGCGGGTGCACTACGGCTCCGAAGAGGGCCTGGACTTCACCAACATCTACTTCTACTCGGTGGTGTTCCACGCGGTCCGCGCGTCCAACCTGCTGGCCATCCAGACCGGCCAGACGTTCGGTGGCTTCGAGAAGTCCAAGTACGCCTCCGGCGAGTTCTTCGACAAGTACACGGACCAGGAATGGGTCCCGCAGACCGCCAAGGTCGCGGAGCTGTTCAAGAACATCCACATCCCCACGCAGGATGACTGGCGCGAGCTGAAGGCCTCCGTCATGGAGCACGGCATCTACAACCAGAACCTGCAGGCTGTTCCGCCGACCGGCTCGATCTCCTACATCAACAACTCCACCTCCTCGATCCACCCGGTAGCGTCCAAGATCGAGATCCGCAAGGAAGGCAAGCTGGGCCGCGTGTACTACCCGGCGCCGTACCTGACGAACGACAACCTGGAGTACTACCAGGACGCGTACGAGATCGGCTACGAGAAGGTCATCGACACCTACGCCGCCGCCACGCAGCACGTGGACCAGGGCCTGTCCCTGACGCTGTTCTTCAAGGACACCGCCACCACGCGCGACATCAACAAGGCCCAGATCTACGCCTGGAAGAAGGGCATCAAGACCATCTACTACATCCGTCTCCGCCAGCTCGCGCTGGAAGGGACCGAGGTCGAGGGTTGCGTCAGCTGCATGTTGTAGCCGATATCGGTTGATTTTGCTGAAGTACGACGGCGGGCGCCCGCCCGCCGTCGTACGCTTTAACTAGAGAACTAACCCAACATTGAGGGGATGACATGACCGAAAAGGTCAAGCTGCTTAGCCACGTTGAAGCCATTAACTGGAACCGCATCCAGGATGAGAAGGACGTGGATGTCTGGAACCGCCTGGTCAACAACTTCTGGCTGCCGGAGAAGGTGCCGCTGTCCAACGACGTGCAGTCGTGGGCGACGCTGACCCCGGACGAGCAGCAGCTCACCATGCGCGTGTTCACCGGACTGACCCTGCTGGACACCATCCAGGGCACCGTCGGCGCCGTCTCGCTGATTCCGGACGCCCTCACCCCGCACGAAGAGGCTGTCTACACGAACATCGCGTTCATGGAGTCCGTGCACGCCAAGAGCTATTCCTCCATCTTCTCCACGCTGGCCTCCACCAAGGAGATCGACGAGGCGTTCCGCTGGTCCACCGAGAACGAGAACCTTCAGAAGAAGGCCCAGATCGTCATGGACTACTACCAGGGCGACGATCCCCTGAAGCGCAAGGTGGCCTCCACGCTGCTGGAGAGCTTCCTGTTCTACTCGGGCTTCTACCTGCCGATGTACTGGTCCTCGCGGGCCAAGCTGACGAATACGGCCGACCTCATCCGCCTCATCATCCGCGACGAGGCCGTGCACGGCTACTACATCGGCTACAAGTTCCAGAAGGGCCTGGAGAAGGTTTCCGAGGAGCGCCGGCAGGAAATCAAGGACTACACCTTCGAGCTGCTCTTCGAGCTGTACGAAAACGAAGTCCAGTACACGCACGACCTCTACGACTCCGTCGGCCTGGCCGAGGACGTCAAGAAGTTCCTGCACTACAACGCCAACAAGGCGCTGATGAACCTGGGCTACGAGGCCATGTTCCCGGCCTCCGTCACCGACGTGAACCCGGCCATCCTCTCGGCCCTGTCGCCGAACGCTGACGAGAACCACGACTTCTTCTCGGGCTCGGGTTCGTCTTACGTGATTGGCAAGGCTGTCAATACTGAGGACGACGACTGGGACTTCTAGTTCTTTCGCTTCTTTCGTTCCTTCCTTGTGAGATGCCGACCTAATTGGGAGAATAGCCCTCTATCAGGAAGAAACGCATCGCCGAGCTGGAAATCTTCCAAATAGCGACCACTTAAGCGGGCCCTGCACGGCAAATTGTGCAGGGTCCGCTTTGTGACTTCTCAGCAGCCCACGACTTGATGACGACCGCGCACGGAGTTGGATTTAGCGGCGTTTATGCGGCCAGGGAAATGACCGAAAACCCGGGCCGCGATGTGGAACTCCCAAGCCCCGGCCGGCATTAGGCGGCAACAGCCATCAGTGTTGCCTGGTTTGGCCGTGTAGGCGCTCGGCGTCCTAGCATGCTGGCTGGCAAGCCTGTGTTCGGAACGGAGGGTGCGTAACCGCAGTTGTCCAAGCAGCCCTCGTCTAAGTGGCGCAGGTAGGTTGCCAACAGCACTTTCACCGAACACAAAGGAACCCAGTGCGAATCGTCTCGTGGAACTGTTCTATGGCGTACTACAAAAAGCGACACCTGATCGAGGCGCTGCGCCCGGACGTCGTCATTCTCCAAGAGGTCGCCAAGAAGGACATTTCCGCGACGGAGCAACCCTTCGCGGCATGGACCGGCAGCAATATGAACAAAGGTCTCGGAGTCATCGGATTCGCCGACGCTCGTTACAAAATTTCAGAACCCGCGGACCCCAACTTGCCTTGGCATCTTCCCTTTTCGATAGACGGCCTCAACGTCATTGCCCTTTGGGCGCATCAGTTGGATCGTGAGCTGAGGTATGTTCGCGTGACCCACGAGATTGTGGACCGCCACGCTGGATTCCTTGGCGGCGGCAACTCGTTGCTGGTGGGGGATTTCAATAGCAACACGGTCTGGGACAGGGTGCATCCGGGGAGGAACCACAGCATGCTGGTCGAAAAGCTTGCTGTGCTTGGGCTGAGCAGTGTGTACCATCGCGACGCCGGGCATGGCCACGGGGCGGAGCCGACGAAAACGTACTTTCACACTCGGAACCTACGATTCGGGCATCACATTGACTACGCATTCCTCAGCGACGGCATCCCAGCCCACCTCCGCGTAGGGGGATCTGAAGACTGGTTGGCGCATAGTGACCATATGCCGCTGATCTTGGACATCGCCTAGTACATGCGGTTTCAGGCGTCCAAGTCTGCTCATCCAGCTTCGCTCTCACGGCACCCGGATTGCCTGCGTCAGGTGAAGCCTTTCCTCGATCACGCGTGGACTCACCATCCGGAGCTATGTCGGGATCTTCGACAACCCGGCCGACGCCCGCGGAACCTTCGGCCAGGACATAAAGCGTGTGATTCCGCGATAAACGCTTTTGTTCCGTCAGAATGATGACGGCACATGGATTCTTGGGGGAAGCCGTCGTTGACGGTGCTGCCGCCCGGACGTCGTGGGCTGCATCATCACTTCATCGAAAGGCACTAACGTGACCCAGCCCCACCCCGACCCGAAGGCTGTTCCTCCGCAAGGCTACGAACCGCGCGAAGCGCCGCCGGCTTACCAAGGGCAGCAGTACTCAGCCCCGCAGGAACAGCAGCCGTACCAGGCGCAGCAGGGCTACCCGGCCGGACCCCACCAAGCACAGCAGCCTTTCCAGGCTCAGCAGCAGGGCCACCCCGCTGGCCCGCAGCAGCCCTACGCGGGACAGCCCCAGTATCAGGGCTACCCGCAGGCGCCGCAGCAGTACCAGCCGCAGCCCCCGATGCCGAACCCTGCCTACGGGTACCCGCAGCCCAAATCCAAGATCGTCGCCGGTCTCCTGGGCATCTTCCTTGGTCCTCTCGGCATCCACCGCTTCTACTTGGGCTTCACCAAGATCGCAGTCATCCAGCTCATCCTGACGCTCGTCCTGGGTGCCTTCACCTTCGGTATCGTCGGCCTCTGGGGCGTCATCGAAGGCATCATGATCATCGCAGGCTCCGCCTACTTCCGCGCCGACGCCCAGGGTGTCCCGCTCCGCGACTAACCGCCGCCACAGTTCACGACCCATCCGAGACACCAAGGGGACATCTTGACTCAAATCATCCATGACAGGTACGAACAGCTCGAGCAGATCAACGCAGGGCTGCTCCAGGGCGAAACTGTTTACGCGGTCTACGACTGCATCGGCGTCGGCACCGGCTTCGTCGGGATCACGAACATGCGGGTCATCCTGCAGGATAAGAGCTTCGTCGGCAACAAGCTCGCCGTTGTCTCGATTCCGTACAAGAACATCCGGTCCGTCTCCATGCTGTCGAACAAATCGATGATGGGGCGGTTCGCCTCGACCTCCTCCATCGGCATCGACACCGGTGGCGGCGTCAAGGAGGCCGACTTCCGCGGCGACGACAAGGCACGCCACGCGCACGACCTGATCCTCTGGAACGTGATCAACACCAAGTAGCCTCACAGTAATTGGCGAACTTCGCAGATCGGCCCCGCATGACAACGCGTGCGGGGCCGTTCTCGGTAAGAACCAGCGAAACCTGTCGATGGGCCGCCAGGTTTGGCGTCGTGACTTTCGGCGCTGGCGGCCGGTTGCAAACTACCTATGGACACGGACGAAAGGCACGAATGAGCGAGGTAATGCGTGAACAGCGACGTCCTTGGTGAGCTTCGACTGGGACACCTCTTCCAAGCTGCCGGGCTGGTCCCAGAGGACGTAGTCGCTATTCGGCATACACTCACGCCTGAGGGGCTAACCAGTCAGTCGGACGCGACCGGTCCGAAGCTTCTGGCGTACACGCGCGAACAAGGGCGACGTAACAACAAGCTCGGGAAAACCCCTCCGCGGATCTGGTTGAACTTTCTCGCCACTTCCGGCCGCCGCGCCCGGTTTCTCACCGCCTACGAAAACCACGGAGAAGTCCTGGAAGAACGTACCGACCTTCGTCGCTTCTTTGATTTGCGGCCCTCAACGGTGTTTTCGGCACACGAGCACCGTCTGGTTATTGATTGGACAGCGGATACGGTGAACTGGGCCAAGTCAGGAACCCAGGCACTCATGATGCCCGTCGTCGAGATTGCCGATCCACTGACTAAGCCATTCCCCGGATTTGATTCCATCATTGTGAGCTTCGACGAACTTCAAGCCATTACCGCGGATGACCGCTACAGCCAATGGCGGACCGCACTCGGTTCAGTGCAGGGTATCTACCTCATCGCCGACACGAAAAGCGGCCAGTTGTACGTGGGCAAAGCCGACGGGGCCGAACGCTTTCTCGGACGCTGGAGCGCCTACGCGAAGAACGGTCACGGTGGTAACGTCGCGCTCCGCGAATTGGATGGCATCGATCTCGCTCATCGCCAGCACTTCCAATTCAGCATCCTGCAGGTCTTCTCGCCCAGCGCCCCGGCAGCCCAGGTGGATGCTGCCGAAGCCCACTTCAAGAAGGCCCTGCTCACCCGACGGTTCGGCCTCAACCGGAACTAGACGACTTTAACCATCTGATTCCGCAACGTTGACGGGTCCGTGACCCCATGAAGCCCGCGACCGCATTCCTCACCCCATAGATCCACGCAAGCTCGGCGTCGCCACCGGCGACGGCTCCTATAAGCCCTGAGTCAGAAAAGCGGAACGCCGGTAAGTCCCGCGAGTTGATCCAGGAGCTGGTCCTGGAAGCCGGGGTCCAGGGATTCAGGGGAGGGTGTACGCAGTTTCCGATGGTGCCAGTACCCGCCGCTGGTGAGGGCGGCCGGATCGTGGCTAGTGGCCAGCCACGTCTGGGTAAGATGCCCCAGTTCCAGGTCGTCGGGCGCCCCGGGGCCGCCCATTCTGGTGGGAACCCAGCCGGGGTCGACGGCGTTGCTCAGCACCGAGGGCCAGCGGCGGGCAGCGGCGAGAGCCAGCGCGGTGACGTACAGCTTGCTCTCGGCGTAGGCTTGCCCGGCGTCCCACCGCCGCTCGGCCCAATCGATGTCCGCCAGTGAGGCCCTGCCGCTTCGGTGGAGGCCGCTGCTGAGGAAGATCAGGCGGTCCGGCCTGTCGATCAGCGCGGTGAGAAGGTACGGGGCCAGAGTATTCACGGCCAGCGTCCGGGCGTGCCCCTCCGCCGTGGTGCGACGTGTTGGTTCCAGATAAGTGCCGGCGTTGTGGATGATGGCGTCCATCCGGCCGATGCTGTTTACCTGCTCGGCCAGCGACCGAGTTTCTGCGGCGCTGCTGAGATCGCCGACCACGACGCCGGCCGCCTGGGCTGCCATCTTGCCGAGAGCGCCGGCGCGTTCGGGTGTTCGCGCGTGCAGGACGACGTCGTGACCGTCGTCGAGAAGGGTACGTGCGGCGGCGAGTCCCAGCCCGGAGGCGGAACCGGTAATGAATATTCGTGCCACGACGTCTACCTCACTCGGTTCGTTGGGGTCGGCTGGGCATGGCACCACGATAGCCCACGAGATGTCCGGGGATCCGGTCCAGGACCGGCGCCCCGGTCTCCAGGCATCGATCCTGATCGCCGCGGCAAGCGCGGCGCCCGTGGACGCTGCGGCACGTGGGGACGGGGAAACACACTCCGATAAAAAGGCAGTCCGGGCTATCATCGGTAAAATTCATCGTTCGGAAGAGTGGAGCAACAAAATGAAACTCGGCGCCTTTTCGATCAGCCTCGCCGTGAAAGACATCGCGGCGTCCGCGGCGTTCTACAAGAATCTTGGATTTACGGACCACGGCGGCGACATTACCCAGAACTGGATAATTCTGAAGAACGGCGAAGCTGTTATCGGCCTCTTCCAGGGGATGTTTGAGAAGAACATGCTTACGTTCAATCCTGGCTGGAATCAGAACGCGGAGGCGCTCGACTCATTCACTGATGTGCGCGAACTCCAGCGGGAACTGAAAGCCAAGGGCACGGATTTCCTTTCGGAGGCAGACGAGGGAACGACGGGGCCGTCGAGCTTTATCGTTCTGGACCCCGATGGCAACCCGGTTCTCGTAGATCAGCACGTCTGACATGGGACGCCACGGCGGGCCCCTATGGCTTCAAACGCCGATTTGTTTCAAACGTCTTATGCTGTGACGGCAACTGTTATGAGCGCGACGAAAACCCAGGGGGACCAATGTCTACAAGTCAGTACGGATCACAATTCGCCTATCAGCACCCGGATCAGCAACCCGTGACGATGGGGCAGTTGCGGTGGTACATGGAGGGCATGCGGCACGCCCGGCTGGCCACATTGTTCGGCATCCTGGCGATATTCGCTCTGGGGGCCTTGTTTGGGCCGTTGGCGATAGTCCAGTCGAAGAAGGCTGAGGCTTTTGGTGTGCCGGCGCCCGAGGGTCGGGTGCTTGGCTGGGTGGGGATCGCCTTGTTCATCTTGTGGGTGGTGTTTTTCATCATGTACATGGCACTGATTTTCACCATCATCGGGACCCTCCCGGAGTCGGGCAGAACAGACGCATAGCAGCCAGGACGTCATATCCTGCCGCGCCGCGCCGCGCCCCGCCTGGTCCCGTCAGCTGGCAGGGATCACCAGGCCCTTGAACTTGGTCTGCAGGAAATCCTTCATGTCCTGCGAGGTCAGGATCTTGTACAGCTTCTGCACCCGCGGATCATCCTTCATCTCGGCCTTTACGGCCAGGACGTTGTAGTACGCGCTGTCCTTGCCCTCGACCAGCAGCTGCTTGTCAGCGCTCAGCCCGGCGGGAAGGGCGAAAGCCAGCGTCACGATGGCGGCGTCCTTGTCGTTGAGGGCCTGCGGCAGGCTGGCGTTCTCGATCTCCGTGAACTCGAGGTTCTTCGGGTTCGCGGTGACGTCCTTGAGCGTTATCGGGTTCTCTTTGACTTCGATCAGGCCCTTGGACGCCAGCAGCTTCAGGGCGCGGGACTCATTGGTGGGGTCGTTCGGGATGGCCACCGATGCGCCGTCGGGAAGCTCCTCCAGGCTGGCCACGTCATTGGAGTAGAGGGCCATCGGCGGCAGGTAGACCTTGCCCACGCTGACCAGATCCTTGCCGGAGGCTTTGTTGTATGTCTCCATGAACGTGGTGTTCTGGAACAGGTTGGCGTCAATGTCGCCGTCGCTCACGGCCGGGTTGGGCGTGTTGTAGTCGCTGAATTCCTTGTAATCAACGGTGAGGCCTTCCTTGGCGGCGAGCTCCCGCTGGACATGCTTGAGCATGTCCCCGGCCGGCACCGCCAGGGCGCCCACCTTGATGGTCTCGGCCGGAGCGCTTGACGGGCTCGCGCCGCAGGCGGAGAGGGCGAGGATGGCGGCCACGCCGGTGGCGGCGGCCTTCAGGACATGTGATCGGAACATGGGAACTCTTTCGCGGGAGGGAATGTGTGGGGAGGAAGATTTGCCGGGCGGGGCTACCGGTGGGACAGGCGCCGCGCCGCGAAGTTGCCGAGGGACTGGAACACCTGGACCAACAGGACCAGGAGGATGACGACGCCGAACATGTACTCGGGGCTGTAGCGCTGGTAGCCGTAGCGGAAGGCCACGTCGCCCAGGCCGCCGCCGCCCACCGCGCCCACCATGGCCGAGTAACCGATGAGCCCGACAACCGTGGTGGAGAGGCCAAGGGCCAGCGCCGGGACCGCCTCGGCCACCATGACCTTGGTCAGGATGGTCCACCGGGTGGCGCCCAGCGACTGGGCGGCCTCGACGAGCCCCACCGGCACTTCGCGGATGCCGATCTCAACCAGCCGGGCGAAGAACGGGATACCGGCGATGGTCAGCGGGACGATGGCCGCGGTGGGCCCGATAAAGGACCCCGTCAGCAGGCGGGTGAACGGAATGAGCAGGATCATCAAGATGATGAACGGGACGGACCTTCCGATGTTCACCACCACGTCCAGAAACCGGTTGACGAAGAACCCCAGCGCCCGGCTGCCGAAGAGCTTGGACAGCAGGCCGCCGGACTCGGTGGCCACCAGCAGGACGCCGGTGGCCAGCCCGAAAATGACGGTGAACAGCAGGCTCAGGCCCACCGTGTAGAACGTCTCACCCGTCCCCTTGAGGATCGTGTCGAGGAGGTCGGACCAGAAGTACGGGTCATTGCGGTCGATCACTTGATTACCTCCACGAAGAGTCCCTGGGAACGCAGATCCTCGACGGCGCCGGCCACGGTCAGCTCGTCGCCGGGCAGCTCCAGCCGGGTGCGTCCCGTCTGGCGTCCGTGGATGGTTTCCACGGCGGCGCCCAGGATGCCGACGTCGATACCGTGCTTGCGCGCCAGCTGGGCGATGACGGGCCGGTCCGTCGTGACGCCGTTGAACGTGACTTCGACGACTGCGCTTGAGGTCTCCGGGACCTCGCCCAGGGGAAACAGCGCCTGCCCCAACAGGGACTTCTCAGTGGTCAGCAGCTGATCCACGGGCCCCTGCTCCAGGATCCGCCCGCCGCTCATGACGGCGGCGGAGTCGCAAATCCGCTTGACCACGTCCATCTCGTGCGTGATGAGCAGCACCGTCAGTCCCAGGTCCTTGCTGAGCTGGCGGATGAGGTCGAGGATCTGCCGGGTCGTTTCGGGGTCCAGCGCCGACGTCGCCTCGTCACTGAGCAGGACGGACGGGCTGGACGCCAGGGCGCGGGCGATCCCGACGCGCTGTTTCTGTCCGCCGGACAGTTGCGCGGGATAGGCGTGGGCCTTCCCGTGCAGGCCCACGAGCTCGAGGATCTCCAGTGCCCGGGCCCGCCTGGCCGAGCGGCCCGCGCCCGTGATCTCCAAGGAGAGCTCAACGTTTGCCTGCACGGTCCTGCTGCTGAGCAGGTTGAAGTGCTGGAAGATCATGCCGATGTTGTGACGTGCCGCGCGAAGCTCCGCACCGGAGAGGGCGGTCATCTCCCGGCCGTCGACAAGGACGCTGCCCGAATCCGGACGTTCCAGGGAGTTGATGGTGCGGATCAGTGTGCTCTTGCCGGCGCCGCTTTGGCCAACGACGCCGAAAATCTCGCCACGGCTGACGGACAGCGAGACGTCATCAAGCGCCCGGACCGCCGCCGCCCCGGAGCCATAGGTCTTTGAGACCCGGCTTACGGAAATCATGGTGCTCCCTGTGGTGGCTGGAATCATCGCGGAACCGCTCCCGCAAAATTGTGCACGGGCAGCGCCCGCACACAAGCCACAAATTCTGCCAAGAAGAAGTTTCCGCCGCCTAATCCGAATTTCCTGCCGTGAAACATTTCTCCACATACCCAAAGTTCTGTAATGCGAGAGATTTGCGAGGGGAATAGGCCTCCGGCCCCTGCGCTTCCGGGACAACCTGCCGCCACGTCCGCATCCGTGGAACAATGAGAGCCTGGTCACGTCCGCAAGCGGCCAGCGCCGGCCCGGCGCGTCGCGGCGGTTCCCGTAGATGCCCGTATTGAGTCTCGCGTCGCCGCGTAGTAGCGTGACAAAATCTGTCAACACGAATCACGCCAATTCGGGAGCGACCATGGCACATGTGACACGTCGACTCATTGCCGTCACTGCGGCACTGACAATCAGCTTGACGGGCGGCGCCGTCGCCAGCCCCGCGTTCGCCGATCCGAGGGAAACCGTCAAGGACGCGACGGCCACCGGGTACGGCGGTGCTGTGAGCACCGTGGACCCAGAGGCTTCCGCCGCGGCGACCGAAGTCCTCCGCAAAGGCGGCAACGCGGCGGACGCGGCTGTCGCCGCCGCCGCCACCCTTGGTGTGACCGAGCCCTACAGCGCCGGGATCGGCGGTGGCGGCTACTTCGTGTTCTACGATGCGGATACGGGGGAGGTGGGCACCATCGACGGCCGCGAGACTGCCCCGGCCGCCATCCCGAAGGACGCGTTTATCGACAAAAAGACCGGCCAGCCTTACCCCTTCACTCCCGAACTTGTCACGAGCGGCGTCGCCGTCGGCGTCCCGGGAACGCCGGCCACGTGGGAGCGGGCCCTCGACCGGTGGGGCTCGATGAGCCTCCGCGATGCCCTCAAGCCGGCGATCAGGGTGGCCACCCGCGGCTTTGTGGTGGACAAGACCTTCCGCCAGCAGACCCTCGACAACGAGGTCCGCTTCGGGGCGTTCACTTCCACCAGCAGCCTCTTCCTGCCCGGTGGCGACGCCCCCGCCGTCGGCAGTGTCTTCAAAAATCATGACCTCGCCGAGACGTACCGGCTCCTCGCGGGCAAGGGCACCGACGGTTTCTACACCGGCCCGCTCGCGGCCGAGATCGCGGCCACGGTCCAGGCTCCGCCCAAGACGGCCCGGACGAAGCTGCCCGTCCCGGCGGGGCACCTGACAACCAAGGATCTCGCCGCCTACCGCGCCCTGGACCAGGAGCCCACGAAAGTGGACTACCGCGGCCTGGAGGTCTATGGCATGGCGCCCTCCAGCAGCGGCGGCACCACCACCGGCGAGGCGTTGAACATCCTGGACACGTTCGACCTTTCCGGGATGTCCAGGGCCGGCGCCCTGCACCACTACCTCGAAGCGAGCGCGCTGGCTTTCGCCGACCGCGGCAAATACGTCGGCGACCCGGCCTTCGGAGACGTCCCGGCCGAAGAACTCACGGACCCGGTCTTCGGCAAGGAACGCGCCTGCCGGATTAACCCGCTGAAGGCAGCCACGAAGCCCGTCGCACCGGGGGACGTGTCCGCGTACGACGGCGTGTGCCCGGCCACCGTCGCGGCGCCGGCCCACGAAATGGACACCGAGAACATCTCGACGACCAACCTGACGGTCGCCGACCGGTGGGGGAACGTGGTCAACTACACGCTCACGATCGAGCAGACCGGCGGGTCCGGCATTGTGGTCCCCGGCCGCGGCTTCCTGCTCAACAATGAGCTGACCGATTTCTCCACCGTGTACAACGAGGCCGACCCGAACCGGATCGAGCCGGGGAAGCGCCCGCGCTCGTCCATGGCGCCGACCATCATCCTCAAGGACGGCGAGCCGTTCCTTGCTCTCGGCTCGCCCGGCGGATCGACCATCATCACCACCGTCCTGCAGACGATCCTGAACCGGGTGGACCTGGGCATGGGCATCGCGGATGCGATCGCTGCACCGCGGGCCGCGCAACGGAATACGGCCAGTGTCACCGCCGAGCCGGCGTTCATCGACGCCTACGGAAAACAGCTCAAAGACTACGGCCATACGCTCACGCCGTCGGGCGACGCGTTCACCTCGGCCGCGGAGATCGGCGCCGCGACCGCCATCGAATTCCTGCCCGACGGACGCATGGTCGCAGCGGCAGAGCCCGTGCGGCGCGGGGGCGGCTCGGCGATGGTGCTCAGGCCGTCACGGTAGGGCCCGCCCCGCAGCCTCAGGGTCAGGAAGCTTTGCTACTACCGGGAGGCGGGCCCGGCGTCGATCGCGGCGGCAACCAACCGATCGAAACTGTCGGTCCCGCTCTCCGGGGGGACCACAGTGATGACCGCAAGCCACTTCTCCGGGGAGACTTTCTCCGGCGTCGCGATCCGGTCCACCTGCAGGTTGAGTCCGGGCACCCCGTCGACGAGGAGCGGGCGCGGCTCGCCGCTTTTGACCATGCGCTCAAACTCCTTGCGGGACAGCCGGTCGCCCGGGGTGTTGGTCACCTCGGCGACTGTGTCGTTCACCCTCTTGGTCAGCCCTCGCATGAAGTTCCTCCGGCGCTGGACCGCAGGAGCCGTGAAGACCGTCGCAAAGAAGGCCGTGAACAGCACAAGAGCGCCGAAACTTCGGAGGCCGGGCAAAATGGTCATCAGGATCAGGCACAGGATCAAGCCGAAGACGCTGAACTTGATGAACTTGCTCGCCGGACTTTCACCTGGTTTCTTGGACCACCGCACCACGGCGACGGCGTTCTCCCGGGGCTGATCGACCAGTGACTTTCCCATGACTAGTACCCCTTCAATTCCATCAGCGCTTCGGCCAGGATGATTGCCTCGCGTGCTTCCCTGAGATCGATCAGCAGGCCAGTATCCGGCAGGGCCGAGACCGCAACGGTTGACCCGGCGAGGGATGAAAAGATGGTGCTCAGCTTTTCGCGGTCCTGGGACAGCAGCCGGGACGACTGCAGCTTCTTCCTGCTGAGCTCCAGCTCCAGCAATGACCTGTGGATGGCCTCGCGCCGGTCCTGCATCCCCGCGAGCTTGTCCTGCACGTGCCGGAGCCGGCCGCGAAGCATCGATTCCATCTTCACGGCCACGTCGTGGAGTTCACCCAGCGCGGTGTATGACTGGGGTGACCCCGCGTGCCCGGCGAGCTGTTCGCTGACGTAATGGCGCCGTTCTTCCCAAGTCCGGACACCGGATTCGTAGGGTCCCAACAGCAGCGACACGGCTGTGAACCCCTTGTCCAACGACGCCGCCCGCGCGTTCAGGCTCGTCGTGGCGGCGTCCAACCTCGACAGGAATGCATCGTAATTGTCAGATGGCTGGGC
Source organism: Arthrobacter sp. 001422645 (assembly GCF_059816125.1). Lineage (NCBI taxonomy): Bacteria > Bacillati > Actinomycetota > Actinomycetes > Micrococcales > Micrococcaceae > Arthrobacter > Arthrobacter sp. 001422645. The sequence continues at coordinate 120,801 of NZ_JCBANT010000015.1, forward strand.
GCTCATGGCACGAGAATAGAGGTTCCGCGCCCCGTGGCATATAGCGCGGACCGGAATCCGGCCGTCAGCATCCGGCGGGGCATGGCTGTTGGGTCATCCACCCGGGCGGCTGGGTGAACGGCTGCCGGGTTACCCATCCGGGCGGCGGCGGTGATTGCTGCCTGGTCATCGACGCGGGCGGCGGTGGGAAAGGGGCGGCGGGATAGTATCCTGCGACCTGCAGCATGTAGTTCGCCCACTGCGGGCCGGCGAGCATGTAACCGTCGATTCCTTTGTAGAACTTTCCATTGATCGTGACGTTCTGACCGGGCCGCTTCTGCCCTTCCAAGGCGTCTCCGAAGAAGGACGCGGTGGCAATCCCGGAGGTGTAGCCGACCACCCACGTGGCGCCGTTGTTGTTCGAGGTTCCGGTCTTCGCCGCCACCGGGAACTTGGTGTGGACTTTGGGTTTGATGTAGACGCCGGACCCGCGTTTCAGAACGTCCTGGAGGACGGAGTTCACGCCGCGCGCCACCTCAGGCTTGACGGCGCGGTGGCAGTTCGTGGTCTCGGCCGGAAACACCTGTCCCGTTGCGTCGGTCACTTTGGCGATGGCCATTGGGGTGCAGTACTTGCCGTCGTTGGCGAAGGTTGCAAAAGCATTGGCCAAGTGGAGCGGCGCGACCCCAATGGCACCGAGCAGATTGCCCAGCTGGTGCATGTTGATCCGGGCGTTATCCAACCCGCTGTGGAGCCCCACGGCGTCCACCATCTTCTGGATGTTGCAGAAATCCAGTTGGGCGGCCGACGCGAAGGTTGCCGTGTTGATGGAGTTGTAGAGCCCGTAGTTAATGGGCATTGGCCGGTAGTATCCCGCGTCGTTGTTCTGGAGGTCGTCCGTGGCGTCGAGTCCGGCCAGCCGCTGAGCCGTGCTATAGGCGCCGAGTACCTTTCCGCAGCTGGATTTCCAGCGGAAACCGAGCGGATACGTGCGCCGGGAAGCGTCCACCCGGGCGGTCAGGGGCTTACCGGCGTTGAGCCATTCCGCGAACGTGAACGGTTTCATGGTGGACCCGGGCTGGAACCCGCCGGCACCGTTCAAGTCATTGCCGTCCGCGTCCTTGGAATCGACGTTGAAATTGAGCTGTGTATCGAATTTTCCTGGCTGGGGGAGGAAGACGGTGTTCTGCGCCATCGCGAGGATCCTGCCCGACCCCGGAGCTATGGAGACCAGCGACGCACCCCACTTGTCGGGGTTGGCCCCGGCCGTGGCGTCCACCTGCACCTGGGCTGCCCTCTGCAGCCTGCTGTCCAGGGTGGTGGTGATGGTCAGGCCGCCGCGGTACAGCTTCTTCTGGCGGCTGGTGAGGTCAACGCCGTAGGCCGGGTTGTTGAGGATGAGGTGTGAAACGTAATCGCAGAAGTAGGGTGCAATGTTCGCCCCGGCGCAACCCTGGTTCCCCGGGGTGATCTTCAGGTCCACCCCGGTGGCGACGGCTGCGTCATATTCAGCCTGCAGGATCTTCCCTTGGCTGAGCATTCTGGCCAGGACCTCATCACGTCGCCGGAGGGAGTTTTCCGGATGGATGGCGGGGTCGTAGAAACTGGGGCTGTTCACCAGGCCGGCGAGCAGGGCAGCCTGTGGAAGGGTGAGATCCTTGGCAGTGGTGCTGAAGAAGTAGCGGGAAGCTGCTTCAATGCCGTAGGCGTCCCGGTTGAAGAACACGATGTTGAGGTAGCCCTCCAGAATCTGATCCTTGCTGTATTTCTTCTCGAGTTCGATGGCGAGCTTCATCTCCCTCAGCTTGTCCCCGACAGTTTTCTGCCCGCTGCGGATGACCTCATCCCCCCGGTCCGAGGACACGAGGGACTCAGTGACAACATTGGCGACGTACTGCTGTGTCAGCGTGGATGCGCCCTGCCTGCCGTCACCCCTCAGGTTGCTCGACAGCGCCCGAAGAATTCCCTGCGGGTCCACACCGGCGTGCTCGTAAAAACGCCGGTCCTCGACGGCGACGATGGCGTCTTTGATATACGGGGACATCTGGTCCAGGCCGACTCTCACACGGTTTTCCGCGTAGAAAGTGGCGATCAGTTTGCCGTCCGCGGTCAGCACTTTGGTGGACTGCGACGGCGGATCAACCGTCAGGGCCGAAGGGAGCTGGTTGAAGAACGTGATCGAATTACGGCCGGCAACGCCGGCTGCAGCAATACCTGGAACCACCAGGCCGGCGACCAGGACGCCGCAGATGACGCTGACTGTGAAGTATCCGAGGAGTCCCAGGAAGGCCGCGCCGAGACGGGAACCGGTTCGTTTGCCCAACGTCTGTCTTCCCGGCGTTTGCCTTCTCTGCGTTAGTCTTCTTAGCGCCATTTCCCCCACCAATCCCGCCAGAAAGTGTGTCCAAAATCCTGTAAATCGCTCCGGGCCAGCCCGACCGCCCCGGCTCACCGCCGTCGAAGGCTTTCCGGCCGGCCCGGCTCTTCCGAACGGTCCGGTTAACCCCGGGTCGTCATAGAGTCAATGGCAACGGTGATCGCCAGGATGAGCGGGACGTCCTCGCCCGCCGTGACGTCGACGCCGTAGGAATCACGGACGCGGAACCACTTCCGGGAAACAGTGGCGACAGTGTCGCCGTCCCGCTCGATCTTGTATTCGTGGTCGACAAGGTTGCCGTGTGCCTTCATGTCTGTGCCGCCCTTCACATCGATGGCGAAGCGGTCCCGGATCCCTATCAGCGCCTTCTGGACCGTCGCGGCGGTGTCCCCGCCCCGCTCGATGGCGACCTTGTCCCGGATCGAGAGTTTGCGTTCCTGGATGCGGGCCACCTCGGCTCCCGAAACATCCTCCAGAACGAATGTATCCCTGAAGTGAAGTGCCTTGCCATTGACCTTGTAGGCGCGTTGGCCCTGGCCGTTTTCAATCCAAAAGTCATCCCCGATCGACATCAGTTTTTCGCGCATCACAAAACGCTCACCTGCGGGTTCTTCATCCCGGTGCCGTAGTAGTCCCATACCCCCAACCTAGGACCGCCTTCCCGGCTGGCGACTCACCCAAAACGGATGACCCCCGGGCCGCGCCGGCGCTAGAACCTGCGGGCTCTGGGATGACTCCTTGACACCGGGTTTGAAGCGCGCAGAAACTGAAAAGTCCAGGCTGCTCAGCGAAGCTAGGGAATGGAAAGACAAATGACCAGTACAGGCTCTTTCGTGATTGTGGTTGGTTTTGACGGTTCCGAGAATTCTCACAATGCACTGACGTGGGCCCTTGACGAGGCCAAACTGCGCGGGGGGCAGGTTCGTCTGATCACGGCCTGGAGCAAACCGCCCCTCGCGTGGTTTCCGGCGGTACTGGAAACGGCCGCTGGAGAAATCGCGGCGGAGGATTCCCCCGAACAGATCGCACAGACGCTCCAGGCTGATGCCCTGAAGACCGCTGAAGATGAGGGAGTGGCAGCCACCGGCCAGGTCGTGCACAGCGATTCGCCGGCGTCAGCACTCATGGACGCCGCCAAGGACGCCGATCTGGTGGTCGTTGGTTCGCGCGGGCACGGCGGATTTCCCGGTCTGCACGTTGGCTCAGTCGCCACCCAGATCTTCACCCACGCACCTTGCCCCGTCCTCATCGTCCGGCCGAAAGACGATTAGGGCGTGAGTTGCCAGCGGGCGTCACGGCCGAGGCTCGCTGCTTGGCGAGGTCTCCGGCGAGCGTTGTAAGCGCGAGAATGAGGGCCTACTATGTGCCCACAACCCCATTGCGGGGACCACCTCCGGGACTTCCCCTCCAAAGTGCCTTGTTCATTCCTGCGGGAGCCCGAGTCCTGGACATCACGGGACAGGAAGAACCATGGCCAAGTATTTGTTCGAAGCGAACTATGTGGGCGAGGGCATCAAGGGCCTCATGCGTGAAGGAGGCACGAAGCGCCGGGACGCGCTCGTCGAAGCCCTCAAATCCGTGGGAGGATCCCTCGAATGCTTCTACTACGCTTTCGGCGAGACGGACGTGCTGGGCGTCTTCGAGGTCCCGGAGCCGGCCGACGCCGCAGCTCTTTCTCTCATGATCAATTCGACGGGCTCGGTGAACGTGCAGCTGAAGCCGCTCATGACGCCGGAAGATCTTGACGATGCAGCAAAGAAGACACCGTCCTACCGGGCCCCCGGGCAGTAGAGAGTATGCAGCCGACACCCTGACTGGCGCAGTTTTCTAATAATCAACGCGGCGCAAGAAGCGGCACGGGGATCAACGCTCCGCAGTGCGGCTGCGCCTCACTTCCGCCGCGGGTTCAGGCTGCATGGGCTCTGCTGAGAAGCGCGCGTTTGACGCTCTTCAGGCGATGCAGGAGCTCGCGGCGCTCGCGGTAGCGGAGCTTAGCCTGCTGGCGGGAAACGGCTACTGGAGTATCCGTCCCGGGCAGTGGGGGTGCGGTGGAGTGGTAGGTGTGGCCGGTGGGGGTCCGGATCTGGAGGGTGTGTCTGGGGCCGGGCCGGGGCCGGACACTCCAGCCGGGGTTTTCTTTGGTGTGGTTGCAGGCTTCGCAGAGGCCGGCGCCGTTGGCCTGGGTGGTGGGTCCGCTGCGGTGCCAGGGGATGATGTGGTCGAAGTGGCGGATCGGGGCGTCGCAGTACGGGGTGCGGCAGGTGTCGTCCCGGG
>NZ_JCBANT010000016.1:0-113025 GCF_059816125.1 Arthrobacter sp. 001422645
CCCCATCCCACCACCAGGACACCCCCGCACCACCGGCAGCCGCCCCACAGACCCTCCCGCAGATCCCGCCGGTCACACCACAACCCTCCCGCAGCACCTGCGCGGGCGCTGCGCCACAGCTGAGGGAGCGTCACCTACAATGCTGCCGGAGCTGCGGGAGCGCCACCGCTGATCCCCCCGAGCTGCGGGAGCGTCCGCGATTCCGGTGCGCGCCCGGCGGCGCTTGCAGCTAACGGTGCTCTGTGAGACTTGCCACCGCCCTGGTCGAAAGACCCCCTGGCGTTCGTCGTGCGCAGGGGACTCGCCTAGAATTGGATGAGATGTACGGACTTCGAAGCGCTTGATTTCGGGTTGCGTAGGAACGAAACACGGAATAGAGCGGCTGCGATTGCGCCAGTGGTCAGCTCACAACAGGAGGAATCCAGCATGGCTGAGCACAACGACGGACATCGCGGCGGAAACGACCGCGGCAACTATGGCGGTGGCCGCAATTCGGGTGGCGGCGGATTCCGTGGCACCAACAATTCCGGTGGCGACCCCCGTGGGTTCCGTGCCCGGGATGACCGCGGATCCGAGGGATCCCGTCCCTCCTCCAATGATCGGGATCGCAAGCCGTATGGTGACCGCCCGGCGCGTGAAGGTGACCGCAAGCCGTACAGCGGTGGTGGCGATCGTAAGCCGTACAGCGGTGGTGGCGATCGTAAGCCCTACGGTGATCGTGGTCCGCGTGAAGGTGGCGGGGAGCGTCGGAGCTTTGGTGCCGGTGGTACGAGCGATCGTAAGCCGTACAGCGGTGGTGGGGATCGTAAGCCCTACGGTGATCGTGGTCCGCGTGAAGGTGGCGGGGAGCACCGTAACTTCGGCGGCGACCGTGACCGCAAGCCGTACAGCGGCGGAGACAACCGGAAGCCGTTCGGCAGCCGTGATGACCGTCCGGCCCGCAGCTTCGACCGCGGCGACTCCGGCCCGCGCCAGTTCGGCCGCGACAAGGCAGAAGACCGCCCGGTCCGCGTTCCGAATGCCCGGGACCTGCGCAGCGCCAACCGCCCCGACCGCGAGCGTTCGCCGCAGATCGACGACGACGTTACGGGCAAGGAACTGGACCGTGCAACACAGCACCAGATCAAGACCCTCGAGGACAACAGCGCCGAGTGGGTGGCCCGGCACCTCGTGATGGCCGGGCGCCTGATCGACGACGAACCGGAACTCGCCTTCCAGCACGCCCTCGCGGCCAGCCGCCGCGGAGGCCGCCTCGCCGCCGTCCGCGAAGCCGTGGGGCTCACCGCCTACGCCGCCGGCCACTATGGCGAAGCCCTCCGCGAGTTCCGCACCTACCGGCGGATCAGCGGCTCCAACATGCACCTGCCCGTGATGGCCGACTGCGAACGCGGACTCGGCCGGCCCGATCGCGCCCTGGAGATGGCACGCTCCGAGGAAGCCAAGGACCTCGACGCCCCGGGCAAGGCGGAACTGGCCATCGTGGCCGCCGGCGCCCGTACTGATCTGGGTCAGCTGGACGCTGCCGTCTCCGAACTGGAAATCGTCCAGCTGGATATCAACCGGGCGTTCTCCTACAGCCCGCGCCTGTTCCGCGCCTACGCCGAGGCCCTGGCCGCAGTAGGCCGCACGGCCGAATCCGAGAAGTGGCAGCGCCAGGCCGTGGTTGCCGAGAACGCCCTCGGCCTCGACGTCACGGAGGACCCGGACATCATCGACCTCGGCTGGGACGAGGAAGAGGAAGCCCGCGAAGAAGAGCAGCAGCGCCGACTCCTCGCCGAGCAGAGTGCCCAGCGGTCCGCTGCGGCCGGGGAGCAGGCGCCGCGTGCTGCCAGCGCCGAGGCTGTTGCCGGTCTTCCGGAATCGACTGAAGGGGCTGTGAACCATGACGAAGGCTCTGACGACGCGGAATCCGACTTCTGGGAGTCTGACGACGCAGAGTCCGATGATGACTCCGTCGAAAAGGACGCCCTGGACCGCTCCGAGGTTCTGACTGGTGACGACTCCGACACCGGACACGACGACACCGAGACGGGACACGGTGATTCCGACGACGACTCGCGCGACGCCGATTCCCGCGCGCCGGAACGCTTTGAGGGCTGATCGGGAATGGCCGCACCGGAACTGATCTCGACGTTCGACGCCCTTCTCGCTGACCTGGACGGTGTGGTCTACGCGGGACCGCACGCCATTCCGGGCGCCGTGGAATCCCTGCGCCGCCTGGCCGGGATCGGCGTCGGCCTTGGCTACGTCACGAACAACGCCTCCCGGACGCCCGCCCAGGTGGCCCAGCACCTGCGGGAGTTGGGGGCACCGGCGGAGGACCACCAGGTGGTCAGCTCCTCGCAGGCTGCGGGTGAGCTGCTGGCATCACTGCTGCCGGCGGGTGCCCGCGTGTTGATCACCGGCGGGGCTTCACTGGCCGAGGAGATCGAGCTGGCAGGGCTGGTGCCGGTCCGCAGTGAATCGGAGGGGCCTGTCGCCGTCGTGCAGGGGTTCCATCCGGACATCGGGTGGAAAGACCTGGCGGAAGCCGCGTATGTCATTGCCGGCGGCGCCCTGTGGGTGGCCACGAACACGGACATGTCCATTCCCCAGGCCCGGGGCATGGCGCCCGGCAACGGCACGCTGGTTGCCGCCGTAGCCGCCGCCACCGGGCAGCGGCCCCTCGTCGCCGGGAAGCCGGAAGCGCCTTTGTTCCATGCCGCCGCGAAACGGCTGGCCGCCGATCGGCCGCTCGTCGTCGGCGACCGCCTGGACACCGACATCCTGGGCGGGAACAACGCCGGTTTCGCCACGGTCGCCGTCCTGACCGGCGTCGACACGAGGGAGTCGATCCTTGCCGCCCGCACGCTGGAGCGGCCCGACTACCTCATCAACGACCTCACCGACCTCTACCGCCCCTACCCTGCAATCGAGCTCGACGACGCCGGGCAGCACCTTTGCGGCGCGGCCTCCGCCCTCGTCGACGGGCAGACGGTCCGGGTCAGCGGCGATCCGGGCGACCTCGACGCCTGGCGGGCCGCGTGTTCGGCCTGGTGGACGGCCAACCCCGAGGCCGCTGCGGCCTCGGCGCCGGTCCTGGAATGGCGGGATCACTAGGCTGCCTGGATCAACGGACTGGCGGGATCACTAGACTGGTGAGCATGACCGAGCTGAACCACACCACTGAGACGGATCCCGACAGGGGAGACGCCCATGTGACCTGGCCGGCTGTTCCCGTGAATCCGGCGGAAGCAGGCGACGCCGCGGGAAACACGGGGTCCCGGGACCCGGACGTCGACGCCCTGCTGGACCGACTCGGCCAACTGCCGGAACTGCCGGTGGCCCGGCACGGGGAGGTCTACGCCGGCCTGCACGACGACCTGCTGGCCGCCCTGAACGAGTCCGTCAACACCACCGCAACGGGGGATGCCACGCATGAGCAGGCTTGACCAGGCCCTCGTCAGCCGCGGGCTGGCGAGGTCCCGCACCCATGCCGCACGCCTCATCGCCGAAGGCAAAGTCAGCACCGACGGGGAAGTGCTGGCCAAGGCCTCCCTACAGGTCGGGGACGACACCAACCTCGACGTGGCCGCCTCGGTCGAGGACAACTACGTCAGCCGTGCCGGGCACAAGCTCGCCGGCGCGCTGGACGCCTTCCCCGCCGTCACGGTGGCCGGCAAGCGGTGCCTCGACGCCGGTGCCTCCACCGGCGGGTTCACCGACGTGCTGCTGCGACGCGGCGCGGACCACGTGGTGGCCGTCGACGTCGGGCATGACCAGCTGGTCCCCGCGATCCGGAACGACCCTCGGGTGTCCGTCCACGAAGGCCTCAACGTCCGGTACATGACAGCGGATGAGATCGGCGGACCGGCGGCGTTGACCGTCGCGGACCTGTCCTTCATCTCGCTGACCCTCGTGCTGGCACCCCTCGCGGCCTGCACCGATCCGGGCGGGGACTTGGTCCTGATGGTCAAGCCGCAGTTCGAGATCGGCAAGGACCGGCTGGGCCGCACCGGCGTCGTCACCTCGGAGTGGGAGCGCCGCCTCGCCGTGGGCAAAGTCGCGGCGAAAGCCATGGACACCGGGCTGGAACTGAAAGGCCTCGCCAGCAGCCCGCTGCCCGGCCAGGACGGAAACGTCGAGTACTTCCTGTGGATAAGCCGCGGGATCGCAACAGACCTGCCTAAGATCGAAGAGCGGGACGCAGCCGTTGCTGCGTTACTCGGATCAATCTGGCCCAAGTACTAATAGCACCAGAAGGCGGAACCCGATGAGCAGGCGCGTCCTCATCCTTGCCCACACCGGCCGTGAGGAGTCCCTCAAGGCTGCCTGGGAGGCATGCGCCCGGCTCCACGACGCCGGCATCGTTCCCGTGATGCTGAAATCCGAGCTCGGCGACATGGTCCGCTTTTTCGGACGCCTCGACCAGCCCGTCGAGATACTCCACGACCACGTGATGCTGCCCGACGTCGAACTCGTTATGGTGCTCGGCGGCGACGGCACCATCCTCCGCGCGGCGGAGCTGGTGCGCGAAGTCGACGTGCCCCTGCTCGGCGTCAACCTCGGCCACGTGGGCTTCCTGGCCGAAAGCGAGCGAGCGGACCTGGCCCAGACCGTCGAATGGATCGCGAGCCGCGAATACACCGTGGAAGAGCGGATGACCATCGACGTCCAAGTCTGGGTCCGCGGACAGAAAATCTGGCACACCTGGGCCCTCAACGAGGCCGCGATCGAAAAAGGCAACCGGGAACGGATGCTCGAGGTGGTCACCGAGGTCGACGAACGGCCCCTCACCTCCTTCGGCTGCGACGGCGTTGTCCTGGCCACCCCCACCGGCTCCACCGCCTACGCCTTTTCGGCCGGGGGCCCGGTGGTGTGGCCCGAGGTGGAAGCGCTGCTGATCGTGCCCATCAGCGCCCACGCGCTCTTCGCCAAGCCGCTGGTGGTCTCGCCCCGGTCCCGGCTGGCGGTCGAAATCCTGAACCGCACCAATGCGCAGGGCGTGCTGTGGTGCGACGGCCGGCGTTCAGTGGACCTGCCGCCCGGAGCCCGCGTGGAAGTGACCCGCTCCGCCACGCCGGTGCGGCTGGCCCGCACGCACCAGACACCCTTCTCCGGCCGCCTGGTCCGCAAGTTCGAACTGCCCATCCAAGGCTGGCGGGGACCCATGCCTCAGGCCGCCACCATCCACACGGGGCCGGTGCCGGTCATCCGCACACCCCGCCCGATGCCCCCGCTTCCCACTCCGCCGCACGCTGGGCCAGGCGACCCGGGGCCCGCCGAGACCACCGATCCATCGACTGCGAAGTGATCCATGCTTGAAGAACTGAGAATCCGCGACCTGGGCGTCATCACCGACGCCACGCTGCCCCTCGGCCCCGGCCTGAGCGTCGTGACCGGTGAAACAGGTGCCGGCAAGACCATGGTGGTGACCGCCGTCGGGCTGCTGCTCGGCGCACGGTCCGACGCCGGCGCCGTCCGCAGCGGCGCGAAAAGCGCCGCCGCGGAGGCTACCGTGAGGCTCGACGCCGGGCACCCTGCCGTGGCGCGCGCCCGTGAGGCCGGGGCAGAGGTCGAGGAGTTCGACGGCGGCGCCGAACTGTTGCTGGCCCGCAGCGTGGGTGCGGACGGGCGAAGCCGGGCCTACCTCGGCGGTCGCGCCGCGCCCGTGGGCGTGCTCGGGGAGATCGGCGAAACCCTCGTGGTGGTCCACGGCCAGTCCGAACAGATCCGGCTCAAGAGCCCGGTCGCGCAGCGCGGGGCCCTCGACAAATTCGCGGGGGAGAGCCTCGCCGCCACACTGGGCAGCTACCAGGAGCTCCACGCCCACTGGAAGTCCAGCCAGGCCGAGCTCGATGAGCTTCGCAGCGCCGCCCGGGAGCGGCTCCGCGAAGCCGAATCGCTCGAGGTTGCCCTGGCCGAAATCGACGCCGTCGACCCGCAGCCCGGCGAGGACGAGTCGCTCAAAGCGGAGGCCGTCAAGCTCGCGAACGTCGAGGAACTCCGGATCGCGGCCACGACGGCACACCAGGCGCTCATCGCCGAGGACTTCGGCGACGGCAACGACGCCACGGCCCTCGTCGACGCCGCCAAACGCACGCTGGAGCACGTCGCCGAACATGACGAGGAGCTCGGCTCCGCGGCCGCCCGGCTGGCCGAGGTGGGCTTCCTGCTCAACGACATCGCCACCGAACTTGCCAGCTACCAGGCCGCCCTCGACACCGAGGGCCCGGAACGGCTCGCCGAGATCGAGGACCGCCGCGCCGCCCTGGCGAAGCTGGTCCGCAAGTACGCTCCGTGCATCGACGAGGTGCTGGAGTGGGCCGAGCAGGCCCGGAAACGGTTCCTGGAGCTGCAGGACGACTCCACCCGGATCGAGGCGCTGGACGCCGAAGTGACGCGCGCCGAAGTGGAGCTGACCAAGCAGGCCGCCGCCATCAGCAAGCTCCGGAAGAAAGCAGCCAAGGACCTCTCCGCCCGCGTCAGCGCCGAGCTGAAGGCCCTGGCGATGGCGGATGCCACCCTGGTGATCAACGTCGAATCCGGCGGGCAGCCGGGGCCGTACGGCGCGGACGAGATTGCCTTCCTGCTCCAGCCGCACTCCGGCGCCCCGGCCCGGCCGCTGGGCAAGGGTGCCTCCGGCGGTGAACTGTCCCGCGTGATGCTCGCCATCGAAGTGGTGCTGGCCGCCGTAGATCCGGTCCCCACGTTCGTCTTCGACGAGGTGGACGCCGGCGTGGGCGGCCGCGCCGCCGTCGAGATCGGCCGCCGCCTGGCGATGCTCGCCCGGCACGTCCAGGTGCTGGTGGTCACGCACCTGCCGCAGGTGGCAGCCTTCGCCGACCAGCACATCCGGGTCACAAAGACCTCGGTGCGCGGCGCTGACGGGGCCACCGCCACTGGTTTCACCTCCAGCGACGTCCAGCTCCTCGACGAAGGGGAGCGCGTCCGGGAGCTGGCCCGCATGCTCGCCGGCCAGGAGGATTCCGAATCCGCCCAGGCCCACGCCCAGGAGTTGCTGGACGACGCCAAACTCCTGCCGCACCAGGCCTGAGCACCCCTGCACGGCGGGCTGGAGCTGGACGACAATCACAGCCGCTTTGCCGCAAACAGACCCTTGGAAGGCTGAAATGATGATAGGCTCGAACCCCGTGGTGCAGCGATCAAATTCCCGTGTAAATTCCCGGTTCCCGGGCTCGTCCAAGACGACCAAACACATCTTCGTCACCGGTGGTGTGGCGTCCTCGCTCGGTAAGGGACTGACGGCTTCGAGCCTCGGTCACCTCCTGCGGGCACGCGGCTTGTCTGTAACAATGCAAAAGCTCGATCCCTACCTGAATGTGGATCCGGGCACGATGAATCCCTTCCAGCACGGCGAAGTCTTCGTGACTGACGACGGCGCCGAAACGGACCTCGACATCGGCCACTACGAGCGCTTCCTCGATGAGAACCTCGAAGGCTCGGCGAACGTCACGACCGGCCAGGTCTACTCCACCGTGATCGCGAAGGAACGCCGCGGCGAATACCTCGGCGACACCGTCCAGGTCATCCCGCACATCACCGATGAAATCAAGCGGCGCATGCGGCTTCCCGCCGAGGGCAAGCACGCTCCCGACGTGATCATCACCGAAATCGGCGGCACCGTAGGCGACATCGAGTCGCAGCCGTTCCTTGAATCCGCCCGCCAGGTCCGCCAGGACATCGGCCGCGGAAACGTGTTCTTCCTCCACGTCTCCCTCGTGCCGTACATCGGCCCGTCCCAGGAACTGAAGACCAAGCCGACGCAGCACTCCGTTGCCGCGCTGCGCTCCATCGGCATCCAGCCCGAGGCGATCGTGATCCGTTCGGACCGCGAAGTCCCGCAGGCCATGCGCGACAAGATCGGCCGCATGTGCGACGTCGACATCGACGCCGTCATCGGCTGCCCGGATGCCCCCAGCATCTACGACATCCCGAAGACCCTGCACTCCCAGGGCCTGGATTCCTACATCGTCCGCGCCCTGGACCTTCCGTTCAAGGATGTTGACTGGACCAGCTGGGACAAGCTCCTGGACGCGGTCCACAACCCCAAGCACGAGGTTGAAATCGCCCTGGTCGGCAAATACATCGACCTGCCGGACGCCTACCTGTCCGTGACTGAGGCGCTGCGCGCCGGCGGTTTCGCCAATGACACCAAGGTCAAGATCCGCTGGGTCCCCTCGGATGAATGCGACACCCACGAGGGCGCGGTCAAGTCCCTGGACGGGGTCGACGCGATCTGTGTTCCGGGCGGCTTCGGCATCCGCGGACTCGAAGGCAAGCTTGGCGCGCTGAAGTATGCCCGCGAAAGCAAGCTTCCGGTCCTGGGTCTCTGCCTGGGCCTGCAGTGCATGGTGATCGAGTACGCCCGCAACGTGGTGGGCCTTGAGGGCGCTTCCTCGTCCGAATTCGAGCCGGATTCGAAGTACCCTGTGATCGCCACGATGGAAGAGCAGCTGGACTTCGTCGACGGCAAGGGCGACCTGGGCGGCACCATGCGCCTGGGACTGTACGAGGCCAAGCTGGACGAGGGTTCCGTGGTCGCCGAGACCTACGGCACCACCAAGGTCAGCGAACGGCACCGCCACCGCTACGAGGTCAACAACAAGTACCGCGACCAGATTGCCGCCCAGGGCCTGGTCTTCTCCGGAACGTCGCCCGACGGCAAGCTCGTGGAGTACGTCGAACTTCCCCGCGAAGTCCACCCGTACTACGTGGCCACGCAGGCGCACCCGGAGCTCAGCTCACGCCCCACCCGGCCGCACGCGCTGTTCTCCGGACTGGTGAAGGCTGCTCTGGAGCACCAGCATGGCGCGGACCAGCCTGCTGCGCCCGTCGCCAAGGCGGCCGCTGCCAAGCCTTCCCCGGCAGCGTCGAAGTAAAAATCCCAACTGAATCAAAGGACGGCGCGATGCCCGGTTACCCTGAGACCCCCCATGCTGCACGGCAGGTTTCGGATGAACCGAGCCCGCGCCGTCTTTTGTCTTCCCGGACGGTCTACGAAGGCCGGATCTGGGACGTTGTCAGTGACAGTTTCCAGCTCAACGACGACGGCGATCCGCTGGTCCGCGACTACATCGACCACCCCGGCGCCGTCGCGGTCCTGCCGATGAACGACGCCGGCGAGGTGCTGCTGATCAAGCAGTACCGGCACCCGGTCGGCATGGACCTGTGGGAGATCCCGGCCGGGCTCCTCGACGTCGAAGGCGAGGACTTCGTGGCCGGCGCGGCCCGCGAGCTCGCCGAGGAAGCCGACCTCGTCGCCGGCCAGTGGAACGTGCTGGCCGATTTCTTCAATTCCCCCGGGTCCTCCAGCGAAGCCATCCGCATCTACCTCGCCCGCGGCCTGAGCGATGTGCCCGGCCACGAACTCCACGTCCGCACCGACGAGGAAGCCGAGATCGAGCTGCACTGGATTCCGCTGGATGAGGCGGTCCTGGCCGTGCTGGAGGGTCGCCTGCACAACCCGTCCGCCGTCGTCGGAATCCTCGCCGCCGCCGCTGCCCGGGACAACGACTTCAAGGGCCTCCGCCCGGGCGGCGCGCCGTGGCCCGCGCATCCGAGCCAGCGCTGATGATGGAGCCGCTGACTGCCGAACCCGGGCAGCTCCCTGCTGCCCCGGCGGAGGCGGCCGATCCGGGGCAGCCGCCCGCCCGGCCCCAGACAGCGGTAGACCGCGCCATGACGGATTACCTGCAGCATATGGGCGTGGAGCGGGGGCTCGCGGCCAACACCCTCTCCGCGTACCGGCGGGACCTGGCCCGCTACGCCAAGTACCTCGCCCACGCCGGCCGCCAACGCCCCGCTGAGATCACCCGGCACGACGTCACCGGCTTCGTCCAGGCGCTGTCCGACGGATCCGACGGCGGCTCGGCCCTGGGTGTCCGCTCGGCGGCCCGGACGGTGGTGGCCGTGCGCGGACTCCACAAATTCTGGGCACTCGAAGGCGTCACTCCCACCGACCCGGCCAGCGACGTCCACCCGCCGATGCCCGGCAAACGCCTGCCCAAGGCCATCAGCGTCGACGAGGTCACCAGGATCCTGGAGGCCGCAGGAACGGACACGGCCACCGGACTGCGCGACCGGGCACTGCTGGAGTTCCTGTATTCCACCGGCGCCCGCATCAGCGAGGCCGTGGGACTCGACGTCGACGATATCTCCCTGCCCACGCCCGGCGAGGAGAGCGAACCGGGTCCGGCCATTGTCCGGCTCTTCGGCAAAGGGTCCAAGGAACGGCTGGTCCCGCTCGGTTCGTTCGGTGCCCGCGCCTTGGATGCCTACCTCGTCCGTGGCCGGCCGCTGCTGGCCGCCAAGGGCAAAGGCACGCCCGCTCTGTTTCTGAACGCCCGCGGCGGACGGATCAGCAGGCAAAGCGCCTGGACCATCCTCAAGACGGCCGCCGAGAAAGCCAACATCACCAAGGACGTCTCGCCGCACACCCTGCGGCACTCCTTCGCCACCCACCTGCTGGAGGGCGGGGCAGACGTCCGGGTTGTGCAGGAGCTGCTGGGCCACGCTTCCGTGACCACCACGCAGGTCTATACCCTGGTCACCGCCGACACCCTGCGCGAGATTTACGCCGCCGCGCACCCGAGGGCGCTGGGCTAAGCGGCGTTCCGCCGGTTTCGCCGGCCCGAGCCGGGTTCCGCCGGCGCCTTCCCGCCGATCCACTGCCCGCTGCAGATACGGGCGCTCGGGGCTGGCCCGCGACCCTCGGCGACTTGTTCCCGGAGGACCTCCTGTTTCACCGTGCCTGAGCGACTAGGTGGGAGAAGCTCCACTCCAGGAATCCTGCCCACCAGCAGTTAGGAACCTCCCGGCTTCACAACGGGACCGGTCCAAGATTCGGCGGGAAGAAACGCTTGACCGCGCGACGGGTCGGCGCCGGGCAGGCTGACAGAGAAGGTCCATCATGCTCCGGGGATCCAGTTCGACCGACGCCGATCTGAGGGCGGACTCGCCGGTCCAACTGGTTTTCCCGCATCCGGCCAGCGTCTTCGCCCCGTGAATCTTCTTGCGCACCCGTGTAAGAAAAAGCCCTTCACGGGACACTTAGTCATCAGGAAGAAGTCATCCGATGTCCGGGGGAGCACCATGTTGGCTGCGAAAGAGCAAGCGTTCATCGACCTGCACAATCAGCATTCCGCGCGGGTCTACCGCTACATCGCCTGCAGGATCAATGACCGGCACCGCGCCGAGGAACTCGCTGCGGACGTCTTCAGGATTGTCTGGGAGAAACAGCCCGCGGAACCGCCTGGCATCGGCTGGCTGTTGGCGACCTCGGAATCTGCTCGGCAATGAATACAGGGGCCGCCGACGCCGCCAGGAACTTGTCGACCGGCTGAAAGAGGAGGCCCGCAGCCAAGTCCCCGGCCCGGACACTGACGAACGGACCGCCGTGGCTGATGTATTGGTGAAGCTCAGGGAGCAGGACCGCGAGGTCCTCATGCTCAGTTACTGGGATGACCTGACCACCGCTGAACTGGCCCAGACCCTGGGGTGTTCCTCGTCCGCCGCCGCGGTCCGACTGCACCGGGCCCGTCGGGCGTTCTCGAAAGCCGCACCGGCCCATCTCATGACCGAACGGAAGGACTAGCCATGGACCGCATCGAACAGCTCATGAGGAATGCCAAACCGCAGGTCGGAGCACAAGTCGAAGCACAAGACGCAGCCCCCGGAATTGACTCCGCCCGCTCGAACGTCGTCTCTATGGACCCGAATGTCGTCCGCCTGGCACTGCGCAATCCGGCACAACACAATCCCGCACGACGCGCTCCGGCACGGCACAAGGCCGTACGGACTGCGGCCGCGACGGTACTGGCCGTAGCCGCCGTCGGGGGCGCAGTGTTTGTCGGCGGCAACCTCATGCCACCACCCGCGCCCGGGCCGGCGGGGACAAGCACCGAGGTGCCGACGGTCTCCGCCACGCCTTCGCCGGCATCCCCAAGCCCGTCCGCCGCCACTTCCTCGCAGGCGGGGACTGCGGCGGCAACCCTGAGTACCGGCGGCGTCGCCTGCACCATGGCCAACGTCGACCAGCAGCGCAACGACCAGGCCCGGGAGATCAAAGCGATTCCCGCCGCCGAGCAGCCCTACTACACAGTGCTGGGCTGTGCCGACGGATGGCTCGCCTACTCCATCTCCGACGACGGGGTCCGGGCTCTCCAGCTCGACGGCGGCAATGTCTGGTTCCAGCTCGCCAAGCTGCAGAACGGGCGTTTCCTCTCCGACTTCCGGCAGGTCTGGGCCAGCGTCTTCAACTGGAAATTCCAGGCCTTGAACAATCAGGGGCTCACTCCGCAGCAGGCCATGGACAAGGAATTCGCGGACAAGGGGATCCCGGTTGAACTTCGGCCGCAGCTGGTAGGCGAAGGCCCGGCGGCCGGGTAGCCTGCGGCGGCGATAAGGTGAAACACATGACGTTCACCCCGGTCACCCTCTGCTTCCTGCTCCGTGACGCCGCGAACGGTGCACAAGTGTTGCTGGGACTGAAAAGGACCGGCTTCGGCACCGGCAAGATCGTCGGCATCGGCGGCCACGTGGAGCCGGGGGAGAGCGACGCCGAGGCCGTGATCCGCGAGGTCTGGGAAGAAGCCGGCATCGTGGTGCTGCAGGAGGACCTGGCGCACGCCGGCGTCGTCGAGTTCAACTTTCCCGCCAGGCCCGAATGGAACATGTCCTGCAGGGTCTTCACCACCCGGCGGTGGCAAGGCGAACCGGCTGAAAGTCCGGAGATCACGCCCGAGTGGTTCGACGTCGACGCGCTTCCGCTGCACCGCATGTGGCAGGACGCGGAGCACTGGCTGCCGCCGGCGCTGGCCGGCGAGACGATCGACGTCGTCGTGGTTCTCAATGGAGACAACGAAACGGTCGCTTCGATCCGGTATCCATCCGCGCCGGGGTGAGCCGGGCGTCCGCGCCGGGCATTTCCGCGACTCGAATCGTGATGCCGGGAATGCCACGGCTTGTGCAGTAGCCTGAGGCTCGAACATCGCGCCGCGGCCGGCCACGCACTACCTTCGCCCGGCAGCAAGCGGCGCACGGACCAATTGGGGGCAGGGCATGGACTCGCACAATCTCGACCTTCCGGACACGGATTCCTACGACGAGGAACTGTCCACGGGCAACAGGGCGCGCCGGCGCTGGCCGCTGGCAGCTGCCGTCGTTATCGTCGCCCTGGCGGCCGTCGCCGGGGGCGTTGCCGTGGCAGGCAACTTCCGGTCCGCAGACCCGGCCCCCGCCGCGGCCCCGACGGCCACCATGATGGCACCTACAGCCTCCGCTTCCCCGACGGTGACGCCGTCGCCCACCACCGCAACGCCGGTATCCGTGACGCCGTCGGCATCAACGGCACCGGCAACGGACGGGGCGGTCAGCGAAGTTGCAAACGGGCGATACGTCAGTGCTGCGGCCGGAGTGTCGTTCACTTTGCCCGACCGCTGGACGGTCGAGGAATCCACGAACCAGAATCCCGGGTATCCGGGGAGCGGAATCACCATTTTCAACGAGGCCAGGATGCAGGTGGCCGCGCTTTACCACGGCGCCACCGGGGCAGTTGGGGGCGCCTGCCCTTCAGGCAATTACAAAATGACCGAACTAGATACTGCGCCGGCACTGGATACGCCGTGGGCCAAGGCGATGGGCGTGCGGTTTTCCTACCGCGTGCTGGATATGCGGGCCAGCGGTGGCGCCTTCCACTACCAGATTGGACTCGTCGACAGAAACAGCGGAGAAATCAAAGACAGCTGCTTGATGTACTCTTTCGTGGCCGGTGCGCCCAAGGGCACGCTGATCTTCGCGGACCGTTCCTACCAAAGCCAGAGGAACGATGACCCCATCTTCAACTCGCTGGCCGAGGCCAAGGACTACATGCGGAGCCCGGACTACCGGAAGCTGAAGGCCATGATCGTCAGCCTGCAGATGCAGCCCTAACAACAAAAGCAACAAAAAGCGCGGGCCGGCCACCTTTGAGAGGTGGCCGGCCCGCGCATTTTACCGCCGCGAAGGGCTTACGGCATGTGCCGTTCCTCGACGCCGTTGTATTCGCTCAGCGGGCGGATCAGGGAGTTCGAGTCCAGCTGCTCCATGATGTGCGCGGTCCAGCCGGTGATGCGGCTGGCGACGAACAGGGGAGTGAAGGTGGGAGTGTCGAAGCCCATCAGGTGGTACGTGGGTCCGGCCGGGTAGTCGAGGTTGGGCTTGATGGCCTTCGCCTCGTCCATCGCCGATTCCAGACCGTTGTAGAGGCCCAGCAATTCCGGCCGGCCGTAGTGCGCGATCATCTTGTCGAGGGCGGCCTTCATGGTGGGCACCCGGGAGTCGCCGTGCTTGTAGACACGGTGGCCGAAGCCCATGACCTTCTTCTTGTGGGCCAGGGCGTCTTCCATCCAGGCCTTGGCCCGGACGTGGGCGTCCTCCAGTGACTCCTCCGGCCGGATGCCGATTTCGTCGAACGTGTGCATAACGGCCTCGTTCGCCCCGCCGTGCAACGGTCCCTTGAGTGCGCCGATCGCCCCGGTCACGGCCGAATGCAGATCCGAGAGCGTCGAGGTGATCACGCGGGCCGTGAAGGTGGAGGCGTTGAAGGAGTGCTCGGCGTACAGGATCATCGAGACGTTGAAGGCCTCAACGACTTCCTGGACAGGCTCCTCGCCGAAGGCCATCCAGAGGAAGTTGGCGGAGTAGCCCAGGTCATCGCGGGGGGCCACGACGTCCTGCCCGTGCCGGCGGCGCTGGTCGTAGGCCACGATCGCCGGCATCGCCGCGAAGAGGTCAATCGCCTTGGCCATGTTGGCCTCCCGCGAGGAGTCCTCGGCGAGCGGGTGCCGTGCGCCCATGACGGAGGCCGCCGTGCGGCAAACATCCATCGGGTGCGAGGTGGTGGGCAATGCGTCCACCACCTGCTTCACCACCGGATCGATCGGACGCCCGGCGCGTTCCCGCGCCGTGAACTCCGCCAGCTGCTCCGGGGTGGGCAGCTCGCCGTTCCAGAGCAGGTAGGCGACTTCCTCGAAGCTGCAGTTGGCGGCCAGCTCCTGCACGGGGTATCCGCGGTAGAGCAGCGAATTGGTGTCCGGGTTCACCTTGGAGACCGCGGTGTAATCCACCACGACGCCGGCGAGGCCCTTTTTGATCTCTTGTTCAGCCATGCTGAAACTCCTTTGTTCCTGTCGCCTGTGTTGGACCGGCCGGAGCCGGAAGCCCGATGCGGGGTTTACTGTCCCGGGATCTGGAAATTGAAAACCCCGGTATCGAAGCTGTTGTAGGCCTCGTAGTCCACGAGGTCATACAAACGCGCCCGGGTCAGCATGTTCCCGACCTGGGCTTCCTGGGTACCGTCAGCCCTAATCGATTCCAGCGTACGCTCCGCAGCGCCCATGGCACTACGGAGCAGCGTCACCGGATAGATGATCATGTTGACCCCGACGCCGGCCAGCTGCTCCACCGTGAAGAGGGCGCTCTGGCCGAACTCGGTCATGTTGGCCAGGATCGGCACGTCGACGGCGTCACGGATGGCCTGGAACTCGCTGAGGTCTTTCATGGCCTCCGGGAAGATCGCGTCAGCGCCGGCCTCCACGAGGGCTTTCGCACGGTCCTGCGTGGCTTTCAAACCATCGGTGGCTCGGATGTCGGTCCGCGCCATGATGAGGAAGTTCGGGTCGCGCCGGGCATCGGCCGCCGCCCGAATGCGTTTGGTGGCAGTGTCCAGGTCCACGACGTTCTTGCCGTCGAGGTGGCCGCAGCGCTTCGGGTTGAACTGGTCCTCGATGTGCAGGCCGGCGAGGCCGGCGTTCTCGAGTTCCTGCACCGAGCGGGCCACGTTCATCGGCTCGCCGAAGCCGGTGTCGGCGTCGACGATGCTGGGCAGGTCCGTCATCCGGGCGATCTGCCCGGCGCGGGTGGCCACCTCGGTGAGCGTGGTCAGCCCGATGTCCGGAAGGCCAAGGTCGTTGGCCAGGACGGCGCCGGAGATATAGACCCCGGCGAAGCCCTTTTCCTCGATCAGCCGGGCGGAGAGCGGGTTGAACGCGCCCGGGAACTGCTGGATCGTCCCGGAAGCGAGGAGCTCACGGAACCGGATCCGCTTCTGCTCCGGCGTGACCTTCGAATACAGCATTTAGAAGAGTCCCTTCGGTGCGGCGGACAGGTCGATCACGCCGTCGGCAGCCTTGATGTTGAGCTGGTCCAGTTCGCCGGCGGCCAGTTCGGGCAGGCGGGCGGCGGCGGCCAGGAACCGTTCGATTTCCTCTTCGGCGACCAGCCCGGCGGCCAGGGTCCGGAACTTGTTCACGTACTGCTCCCGTGCGAACGGCCGGGCGCCCAGCGGGTGGGCGTCAGCGACGGCGATCTGGTCGGTGATGACCGTGCCGTCCTTGAGCGTGATGACAACAGAGCCGCCGAAGGCCTTCTCCGCGATGTCGAGGGAGTGGTAGCGGCGGGTCCATTCCGGGTCCTCGACCGTGGTGACTTTGTGCCAGAGGTCCACGGTGTCCGGGCGCGCGGCGCGCTCCGGGGCGTAGGAATCAACGTGGTGCCAGGCGCCGTCCTGCAGGGCGACCGTGAAGATGTACGGGATGGAGTGGTCCAGGGTTTCGCGGCTGGCCGTGGGGCTGTACTTCTGCGGATCGTTGGCGCCGGAGCCGATCACGTAGTGCGTGTGGTGGCTGGTCTTGATCAGCACGGACTCCACGTTGGCCGGGTCGGTGACCTCCGGGTGCTCGCCGTGGAGCTTGCGCGCCAGGTCGATCCACGCCTGGGCCTGGTATTCGGCCGAGTGCTCCTTGGTGTAGGTGTCCATGATGGCGCGCTTGGTTTCGCCGGGGGTCGGCAGCGGCACGGTGTAGGAGGCGTCGGGGCCGTCCAGCATCCAGGCGATGACGCCGTCTTCGCCTTCGTAGATCGGCACCGGGGAGGTCTGGCCGCGCATGGCGCGGTCCGCGGACTCGACGGCCATCTTGCCGGCGAACGCCGGGGCGTGCGCCTTCCAGGTGGAGATCTCGCCCTTGCGGGACTGGCGCGTGGCCGTGGTGGTGTGCAGGGCCTGGCCCACAGACTGGAAAATCGTCTCGACGTCGAGTCCCAGCAGGGTGCCGATGCCGGCGGCGGCGGACGGGCCGAGGTGCGCGACGTGGTCGATCTTGTGCTTGTGCAGGCAGATGGCCTTGACCAGGTTGACCTGGATCTCATAGCCGGTGGCGATTCCGCGGACCAGGTCCTGGCCGCTGGAGCCCACGTGCTGGGCGACGGCGAGGATCGGGGGGATGTTGTCGCCCGGGTGGGAGTAGTCGGCGGCGAGGAACGTGTCGTGGTAGTCCAGTTCGCGGACGGCGACGCCGTTGGCCCAGGCGGCCCATTCCGGGGCCACGCGCTCCTCGATGCCGAAGACCTTCGAACCCTTGCCGCCGGTGGTGGGGCCGTGCGTCAGGGCCTGGGCGCGGGCCGCGACGATCGGGGCGCGGTTCAGTGAGGCGATGGCTACCGAAGCGTTGTCGATCACCCGGTTGATCACCATGTCGGTGACCTCGTCGGAGACGGCGACGGGATCCGCGGCCACCTGCGCAATCTTGAAGGCGAGCTGGTCCTCGCGGGGCAGGTTTTCCTCGCTCTTGTAAACGCGGACGTGGTGTTCCTTAACCATGGTGCTCCTTCTTAGTGAGGTATGTGTGTGGCTTTGACGTGGGAAAGACTGCGGTGCAGATGCAGGGTGGTGGCCGCCTCAGCCAGCCGGGGGTTGCCGGCGGCGATCGCTTCGGCGATGGCGGCATGCTCGGCGGCCGCCGCGGTGAGCCGCTCGGCGTCGTCGGCCGCCAGCCGCCGGACGCGGACCAGGTGGACGCGCAGGCTGCGCATGGCCTGGGCGAGGTAGGAATTCTGGATCGCGGCGTCGATGGCTGCGTCCAGCCGGCCGACCAGCCGGTAGTAGTCGTGCCGGGCCGGATCCCCGGCGCTGATCAGCGACGGCGCCTGGCACAGTTCGTCGCGGAGCTGCTCGAAAGTCGCGGCGTCGCCGCGTTCGGCAGCCAGCGCGGCGGCCTTGCCCTCAAGGGTTTCGCGCAGTTCAAAGAGTTCGTCGATGTCTTCCAGCGAGATGTCGGTGACGACGACGCCGCGGCCGCCCGCCGTCGTCGTCAGGCCTTCTGCGGTGAGCCGGCTCAGGGCCTCCCGCAACGGGGTGCGGGAGATGCCGAGCCGCCCGGACTGCTCCACTTCCGCGAGCACCGTCCCGGGCAGGAGGCGCCACTCGATGATGTCGTCGCGCAGGGCCGCGTAGGCCTTGTCGCTGGCGCGCATCCTGCCTCCTTCGTTGGCTGACGGAATCCAGTGTATACACGGATGCCACAATTGCCTAGTATTTGGCCCCCAAACGCCTCGCGGTTCGCTTCAGTGTATACACGGGCCTTGTGGGCTGAGCCGGGGCGGGCTACCATAACGTCCATCACATCGTCGTGGACGGGACTCATTTCATGGTTACCAAGAACTACCGGGACAGCTACACACGCAGCCTGGAGAAGCCCGAAGCCTTCTGGCTCGAAGCCGCCGCGGAGATCTCGTGGTCCACCCCGCCGCAGCGCGCCTTGGACTCAGGCAGGGCGCCACTGTTCGACTGGTTCCCCGACGGCGTGCTCAACACGTCCTACAACGCGCTGGACCGCCATGTGGAGGAAGGCCGGGGCGGGCAGGACGCCCTGATCTATGACTCCGCCATGCTCGGCACGCAGCGGCGCTACAGCTACGCCGAGCTCACGGACCTCGTCGCCCGGTTTGCCGGCGTCCTGCGCAACCGTGGCGTGGGCAAGGGCGACCGAGTCGTCATCTACATGCCGATGATCCCCGAGGCCGCCATCGCCATGCTGGCCACCGCCCGGCTTGGTGCCGTGCACTCCGTCGTCTTCGGCGGCTTCGCCCCCAAGGAACTTGCCGCCCGCATCCGCGACGCCGCGCCCGCCGCCGTGGTCACGGCGTCCGGCGGCATCGAACCCTCGCGCCGGATCGAGTACCTCCCCGCCGTCGAGGAGGCCCTCGGCCTGGCCGGAGCGCCGGACACTCCGGTGGTGGTCAAGGCCCGGGACGGCTTCAATTCCACGGTGTCCGACCACTCCGGCTGGCTGGACTGGGACACCGAGATGGCCACCGCCGCGCCCGCCGCTCCGGTGGACGTCAAAGCCACGGATCCGCTCTACATCCTGTACACCTCGGGGACCACGGGTGCCCCCAAGGGTGTGGTGCGGGACAACGGCGGCCACGCCGTGGCGCTCAGCTGGACCCTGGCGAACATCTACGACGTCGGGCCCGGCGACGTGATGTGGACCGCCTCCGACGTCGGCTGGGTGGTGGGGCACTCCTACATCGTGTACGGGCCCCTGCTGGCCGGCGCCACGACCGTCATCTACGAAGGCAAACCCGTGGGAACGCCCGACGCCGGTGCGTTCTGGCGGGTGATCGAGGACCACAAGGTCAACGTGCTCTTCACGGCGCCCACCGCCCTGCGGGCCATCCGGAAGACCGATCCCGAGGCGAAGCTGCTCGAAAAGTACGACATTTCCAGCCTGCGCACCCTGTTTGCCGCCGGCGAACGCCTGGACACCGATACCTTCCACTGGGCCTCGCGGATCCTGGGCGTCCCGGTGGTGGACCACTGGTGGCAGACCGAGACCGGCTGGGCCATCTGCGCCAACCCCCGCGGGCTGGACGGCCTGCCCATCAAGGCCGGCTCGCCCAGTGTGCCGATGCCCGGCTTCAAGCTGAACATCGTCGACGGAGCCGGCATGGAGGTTGGGGCGGGGACCGAGGGCAACATCGTCCTGGCGCTCCCGCTGCCGCCCGGCACGCTGACAACGCTCTGGGGCAACGACGAGCGCTACATCTCCTCCTACCTGCAGGCATTCGAGGGCTACTACGCCACGGGAGATTCCGGTTACCGGGACGAGGACGGGTACCTCTTCGTGATGGGCCGCACCGACGACATCATCAACGTCGCCGGCCACCGGCTGTCCACCGGCGCCATGGAGCAGGTGATCGGCCAACACCCGGCCGTGGCCGAATGCGCCGTGATCGGCCTCGCGGACCCGTTGAAGGGCCAGCGCCCCAGCGGCTACGTGGTGCTCAAGTCAGGGGTGGATGTGCCCGAGGAAATCCTGGTCAAGGACCTCATCGCGCTGGTCCGGCGCGACATCGGCGCCGTTGCGGATTTCAAGCACGTCACCGTGGTGGAGGCCCTGCCCAAGACCCGCTCCGGGAAGATCCTGCGCAAGACTATGCGCCAGATCGCCGACGGCGACGACTACGTGGTGCCCTCGACGATCGAAGACGCAGGCGTGATCGACCAGCTCATCGGAACCCTGCGGCCCGGCCAGTAGGCCGCCAGCCAAGCGCGCCCCAGCCCGACGCCGAGTGTGCATTTCGCGGGAGTGTTTCCGTGGCACATTGCCGCGAAAATGCACACTCGATGGGCGTGTCGGCCGGTGGTACGCTCCGTATACATTCTCGGCACCCGCCCTGCGTGGCCAAAGCGAGGGGACCAACCGACCATGGGACGCCGTTACCGCTCGCCGGAGTCACCCGGGTCCACCATGGGCAATGCCGGAGCAATCTCATGGCTGTTCATACTGGTGGCTGCGCTGGTCGGCTGTGGCCCGGTTGGCGGGACGGAGCCGCCCGCAGCGACTCCAGGGCAGGCGACTCCGGCGCAGGCCGGCCTTGGCGCTTCACAAGGAACCGATTGCATAATTCGTGACGAGTTGGGCCAGCAAGTATGGTTCGGCGAGGCGGACCCCAGCGTGACCGCCGTCGGAAATGCGCTCCAGGCCATCGTTGAGGAGCACAACGACCAGACCACGGGAGTTGCGCTGTGCTCGCACTACGAGGGAGCAACGATCTTTGTTGTCTCGCCCGGCAATGATGTGCAGCAATCCATCGCAGAAGTCGCGTCAAAATTCCCCGATCTGCACGTGATCACCCGTGCAACCACAGCGTCCATTTCCCAGTTGTCGGCCGCAGGCAGGAAGCTGCTCCAGAGCCCGGGCATGCAGGGCCTCGTTACAGGTGCCGGCCCAGACATGTACTCCGGCGGACTCCGCATCACCGTGGCCCAGGACAAATGGCCACTGTCGGCGACAGAAAAGGGTCGAATTGACGATGCCGTGAAAGTCCTCAACGGCTCACGGCTGCCTCTCATCTACGAGCAGGGCGGCACAGCGGTCTTGGATTGATCGACCCGAGCCCCAGCCCGGCGCCGAGTAGGCATTTCGCGGCAATGTTCCACGGAATCACTGCCGCGAAATGCGCACTCGGCGGACGAGGGAGCGGAAGGCTTACGACGCCGGCCGAGTCCAGCGGTATTCGTTCTCCGGCCGGCCCGGTGTGCCGTAACGTGCCGTCCGGGAGACCGTGCCGGCGTCGGCGAGGTATTCCAGGTAGCGCCGGGCGGTGACCCGGGACATGCCGAGTGCGTCCATGACCTCGCTCGCTGACACGGCCCCGGACTGCTGCTTCATGAAGTCCTGCACCGAGTCCAGCGTTGACGCGGCCAGGCCCTTGGGCAGCGGCAGCTCGGAAGGCGCCCGCAGGCTCGCAAAGGCCTGGTCCACGTCGCTCTGCGACGCGCCGGGACCGGCGTGTCCGGCGGCGGGGGAGGTCAGCTGCTCGCGGAAGTGACGGTAGCTGGCGAGCTTGTCCGCGAACGTGGCGAAGGTGAACGGCTTGATCAGGTACTGGACCACCCCGGTGGCCACCGCGCTGCGGACTATATTCAGTTCCCGGACGGCTGTGATGGCGATGATGTCGGCGAACAATCCGGCGGCGCGCATCCGCCGCGCGATGTCCAGCCCATGCAGGTCCGGCAGGTTCATGTCCAGCAGCACCAGCTCCACGGGGGTGCCCGCCGCTGCGAAGTCCGTCATCAGCCGGAGCGCGGACTGTCCGTCCGGGGCCGAACCGGCCAGCGTGAATCCCTCCAGCCGGCCGATGTAGGCGGCGTGGGCTGCCGCGGCGATGGGCTCGTCTTCGACGACGAGTACACGGATGTCGCTCATTGCTGTCCCTCGGTGGTCAGTGATGTCGCCGTTGATGCCGCCGGCGACGTTGGCAGCGTGACCCGGAACAGCGCCCCGGCCGGGCTTGTGATTGTCATGGTACCGCCGAGCCGCTGCACCGCCTGGCGGACCATCGCCAGCCCCAGGCCCCGCCCGAACGGTCCCGGAGACTTGGTGCTGAAGCCGTGCCGGAAGATGTCGTCCACAGCCTGCGGATCGATCCCGGGGCCGCTGTCCTCCACCGTGATCTCCAAGGCGCCGGGGGAGGCCTCCACCGTGAGCTCCACGAGTCTTGGCGCGGGTGCCTCGGCCGCGGCGTCGATGGCGTTGTCCAGGAGGTTGCCCAGGATGGCCACAAGGTCCTGCACCGCCAGCCCGGTCACTGGAGTGGGCCCATGCCCGTTCCCGCCGGTGTTGAGGGTCAACTCGACGCCCCGCTCGTGGGCCTCGGCGGCCTTGCCCATGATGAGGGCTCCCAGCACAGGCTCCTCGATGGAACTCACCAGGTCATCGGTCAGCCGCTGGCTGAGCTCAAGGTCCTGGGTGACGAAGTCCAAGGCTTCCGTGCCCCGTCCCAGCTCCATCAGGGAGACGATCGTATGCAGCCGGTTGGCGTGTTCGTGGGTCTGGGCGCGCAGGGCATCGGAGAGCGTGCGCATGGTCTCCAGCTCGCTGCCGAGGGACTCGATCTCCGTGCGGTCGCGGATCGTGGCGACGGTTCCGTAGACGGCCGCGCCGGTGCGTCCGGCGGCGGAGCCGGGCCCGACGGCGGGTCCCTGGTTCACCACGAGGATCCGCGAGCCGGTCAGGTGGATCTCGTCGAGCGCGGTCCGGCCCGATTCGAATAGTTCCCTGAGGCTGGGGGCCAGCGGGAGGTCAGCGAGCGACGGCGCCTCCTGCCGGCCGCCGTCGGCCGCTGTACCGTCGCCGCCGGCAGCCGCATCTCCGGGGTTTGACGTGCGGGGAGCGAGGCCCAGCAGTTCGGCGGCCTGGTCGTTGTACATCACCACCTTGCCCTTGGGATCTATCAGAATGACGCCTTCGCGGACCGAGTGAAGGACAGATTCGTAGTACGCGAAGAGCTGGGCGAGCTGCTCCGGGCCCCAGCCCCGGGTGACCTGCCGGAGGTACCGTCCCAGCAGCCAGGACGCCGCCGATCCGCCCGCGAGCAGGGCCAGCCCGATCGCGAGCAGCGCCGGCAGCCTGCCGGAGACGGCGATGTCCACGGTGCGGACGGTTACCCCGGCCGCGACGAGGGCCCGCACCGTGCCGTCCGCGTCCTTGACCGGGGCAATGGTGCGGACGGAGGGGCCGAGGGTGCCAGCCGTGATTTCGGTGAAGACCTGGCCGTTCAGGGCGGCGTCGATGGAGCCGATATAGGGCTTGCCGAGTTCCTCGTTCTTCGGGTGGGTCCACCGGGTGCGGTCCGGCGCCATGATCGTGATGAAGTCAGCGTCCGCGTCCGCCATGACCTTGAGGGCGTAGGGCTGCAGGAGGGGCGTGGGATCCGCGGCGCCTGCCGCGTCCAGCACGAGGGGGTTGTCCGCCATGGTGGTCGCGACGGCGGCCATCCGCCGGCCGGCCTCGTCATAGGCCTGGTCGCGGGCATCAACGAACGTGGCCGTGCCGACGACGGCCGTCAGTGCCAGCATAAACAGCAGATGGGCAACAAACAGCCGTCGGGCGATGCTCCAGCGGTGGATCATCAACACCTTCCATGACCAATATGAACGCAAGGGTGATGCGCGTCACTCCATCACCAATGATGGTGGAACACGCAGAACGGACGCGACGGGCCCACAGCCTGGGCCGCACCGACTTCCAGCCTATCCAAGGAGAACACCATGGCCTCTCAACGAGGAGAGTCAGCGGCACTGGCCGCGACGCCGGTCAAGAAGCGCAAGGGGCTCGACAAGTCCCATTATCTGTACATCGCGGTCATCGCCGCCGTCATCCTCGGGGCCCTGGTGGGGCTGCTCTTCCCCGAGTTCGCCAAATCCCTGAAGCCCCTCGGTGACGGGTTCATCAAACTCATCAAGATGATGATCGGCCCGGTCATCTTCTGCACCATCGTGCTGGGCATCGGTTCGATCGCCAAGGCGGCCACCGTCGGCAAGGTCGGCGGTCTGGCGCTGGGCTACTTCATGGTCATGTCCACCTTCGCGCTGGCCATCGGCCTCGTGGTCGGCAACCTGATCCACCCGGGCGAGGGCCTCAAGCTGGCCCCCTACGATCCGAACAAGAAGGCCGCCACTGACAGCACCGTCGACTTCCTGCTGGGCATCATCCCCGGCGACATCCCGGTTCTGCCGACCCTTCTCGCCGCGCTGCTGGTGGGCTTCGCCCTCCAGCAGATGGGGTCGCAGGGCGCCCCGATCCTCAAGGCCGTCGGCTACGGCCAGGCCCTCGTCTTCCGCATCCTGGTCATGATCATGTGGCTGGCCCCGGTCGGAGCCTTCGGCGCGATCGCCGCCGTCGTCGGCGCCACCGGCATGCAGGCCATTCTCAGCATGGCCACCCTGATGGGCGCGTTCTACATCACCTGCGCCCTGTTCATCGTGGTGATCCTCGGCGGCCTGCTCAAGGTCGTCGCCGGCGTCAACATCTTCCGGCTGATGAAGTACCTCGGCCGCGAGTACCTGCTGATCTTCTCCACCTCATCCTCCGAAGCCGCCCTGCCGCGCCTGATTGCGAAGATGGAACACCTGGGCGTGTCCAAACCGGTTGTCGGCGTCACGGTCCCCACCGGCTACTCCTTCAACCTCGACGGCACCGCCATCTACCTGACCATGGCATCCCTGTTCGTGGCCAACGCCATGGGCACCCCGCTGGACCTCGGCGCCCAGGTCTCCCTCCTGATCTTCATGATCATTGCCTCCAAGGGGGCTGCCGGTGTCACCGGCGCCGGGCTGGCCACCCTGGCTGCCGGACTCCAGGCCCATAAGCCGGAACTGCTCGGCGGCGTCGGCATGATCGTCGGAATCGACCGCTTTATGTCCGAGGCCCGCGCCCTGACCAACTTCACCGGCAACGCCGTCGCCACCGTGCTGATCGGCACGTGGGTCAAGGAAATCGACGGCGGACGCGTAGAGCGGGTCCTCGCCGGCGGCGAACCCTTCGACGAGCAGACGATGATCGCCGGACACGGTGTGCACGATGCGGCCCCGGAAGCTACCACCGAGCCGGCCCGCCCGGTTCTGGCTAACGCCTGATACGCAGCACGACCCCACAAAACCGCCCGGACGCCCCCAAGGGTCCGGGCGGTTTTTCGTGCCCGGACTGGAACCTTCGACTTCTACCAGAAGGTTGAGGCTCAAATATTGGCCGCTGTCAAGGTCCGCGGAATACCGTGTCGGGCGCTGTAACCTTGGGAGGAATAAGATCGGCGCTGGACGTCCAGCACAGATCAAAAAGCATGATGATCACGCAGGCAGCAACACCAAGCAGGCAGAGACATCACGCAGGCAGCAATACCAGGCACGACCATCACCGTCATCGAAAGTGTGGATAGATACGTGAGCAGCGAACAGGGTTCAGCAACTCTGGAAGGCACCGAACTCGATCTGGAAGACGCCGTCATGGGCCCCACCGGGCGCCCTCAACGCGACTTTCCGGAGCCCGCGCCGCTGTCATCCCACGGCCCCGCGCGGGTCATCGCCATGGTCAACCAGAAGGGCGGAGTGGGTAAAACCACCTCCACCATCAACCTGGCTGCCGCGCTGGCCGAATACGGCCGCCGCGTGCTCCTTGTCGACTTCGACCCGCAGGGCGCCCTCTCCGCCGGCCTCGGCATCAACCCCCACGAACTGGACCTCACGGTCTACAACGTCCTGATGGACCGCAAGGTGGACATCCGCGACGCCATTCACAAGACCGGCGTCGAGAACGTGGACCTGCTTCCGGCCAACATCGACCTGTCGGCCGCGGAAGTCCAGCTCGTCAACGAGGTTGCCCGCGAGCAGGTGCTGGACCGTGCCCTCAAGAAGGTCGAGGACGATTACGACGTCGTCCTGATCGACTGCCAGCCCTCCCTCGGCCTGCTCACCGTCAACGCGCTGACCGCCGCCCACGGCGTCATCATCCCGCTCATCTGCGAGTTCTTCGCCCTGCGCGCCGTCGCGCTGCTGGTGGAGACCATCGACAAGGTCCAGGACCGGCTGAACCCCCGGCTCCAGGTCGACGGCGTCCTGGCCACCATGTATGACGCCCGCACCCTGCACAGCCGCGAGGTGATCTCGCGCCTGGTGGAGGCCTTCGGCGATAAGGTCTTCGAGACCGTGATCAAGCGGTCCATCAAGTTCGCCGATGCCACCGTCGCGGCCGAGCCCATCACC
This sequence comes from Arthrobacter sp. 001422645, assembly GCF_059816125.1. Lineage (NCBI taxonomy): Bacteria > Bacillati > Actinomycetota > Actinomycetes > Micrococcales > Micrococcaceae > Arthrobacter > Arthrobacter sp. 001422645. The sequence goes on from NZ_JCBANT010000016.1 coordinate 26,366, forward strand.
AGCTACGCCGGCAACCATATCGGCGCCGACGCCTACCGCAACCTGGCCAAAGAGCTCATTTCGCGCGGCGGCGCGCCCTAGTCAGGGCTGTGGCAGGGGCGGAAGCTCCGACGGCGGACGTCTCGCCGCCGGACGCGAAGAGCGGCGCGGTGAGCAACCCGGCGGCAGACACAGGGCAGCTGGAGGCGTCCGCCGGGAAGAAACCTGGGTTCGAGGTCCGGCTTGCCAACTTCACCGGTCCCTTCGACCTCCTGCTCGGCCTGATTTCCAAGCACCAGCTGGACATCACCGAGGTGGCACTGTCCACCGTCACCGACGAATTCATCAAGTACATCAAGGGTCTGCAGAAACTGGGCGAGGAGTGGGCCCTTGATGAGGCCAGCGAATTCCTGGTCATTGCCGCCACCTTGCTGGACCTCAAGGCAGCACGGCTGTTGCCCGCCGGCGAGGTTGAGGACGAGGAAGACATCGCCCTGCTGGAGGCCCGTGACCTGCTGTTCGCCCGGCTCCTGCAGTACAAGGCGTTCAAGCACGTGGCGGGCATGATGGGGTCCACCCTCGAGCTTGAGGCCGCCCGGTATCCCCGGCAGGTCGCGCTGGAAGGACACTTCGCGGCACTTCTGCCGGAACTGCTGTGGCGGCACACCCCGCAGCAGTTCGCAGCCCTCGCCGAGGCCGCCCTCAAACCCAAGGAAGCCGCACCCACCGAGGTCGGCCTCGCCCACCTGCACGGCACCCCCGTCAGCGTCAAGGAACAGGCCGAACTGCTGGGGCGCCGGCTGCAGCATGCCGGCCCGCTGACCTTCCGGGCGCTGATCGCCGACGCCGAATCCACGCTCGTTGTCGTGGCACGCTTCCTGGCGCTGCTGGAGCTGTTCCGGGACAAGGCAGTGGCCTTTGAACAGTTGCTCCCGCTGGGGGACCTGACGGTCCGCTGGACCGCCGACGGCGAAGCCTGGAGCAGCGCGAACCTGAGTGAAGAATATGAGGAGCAGCCGTGAACGAAGCACCCGACACCGGTCCCGACACCGGCCTGCCCGACGTCGGCAGCTTGCCCGGCGGCGCCCGGGCAGCCCTCGAGGCCGTCCTGATGGTGATCGACCAGCCGGCGACGGCGGCCGAGCTCGCCTCCGGCCTGAACCTGACCGTCGACGTCGTCGAGGACCTGCTCGCGGAACTGCAGCGGGAGTATAACGGCTATACTGTTAATGCCCCGGATGTGGACGATGCCAGTTTCGCTATCAATACTGCTGGTTTCCGTGCCGCCCCCCGGGGTTTTGAATTGCGGAATATCGCCGGAGGCTGGCGGATCTATTCACGCGCGGAGTTCGCCGACATCGTCGGCGGGTTCGTGCTGGAGGGACAGACAGCCAGGCTGACGCAGGCGGCGCTCGAAACGCTCGCCGTCATCGCTTACCGCCAGCCTGTATCAAGGGCGCGGGTGTCTGCAATTCGAGGAGTCAACGTTGACTCTGTCGTGCGGACGCTGACGCAGCGGGGGCTGATCGAGGATTCAGGAAATGATCCTGAATCCGGGGCCATCCTGTACCGCACGACGTCGTATTTCCTGGAAAGAATGGGAATCGGCTCGGTGGCGGAACTACCGCAACTTTCCCCCCATCTTCCGGGGCTGGAAGGCATCGAAGAGTTCTACGACGCAGGAAGAATGTAGACAGTATTGGTGCAGGCACAACTGCCTGCGCACGAGTATCCACCGGGGCGCTGTTTGCCCCAGCCGGCGGGTGCTGTCGGGAGACAGCGGCCGTGGACAACAAACGAAGGACGGGTCATGACACAGGCGGGACGCCAGGGTTCACCACGTAACAGTTCGGGACGCAACAGTGCCGGACAAAGCAGCGCCGGACAAAGCAGAGGTCAGGGCTCCGGCCGCGGCGCACAGGGCGGCGCAGGCCGCAGCGGCGCAGCCGACTACAAGGGCGGCTCCGGCCGCCCACAGGGCGGAAGCCGCAGCGGGGGAGCAGGCTACAAGGGCGGCAGCGACCGCCCCTTCAAGCACCCCAAGCCCCGCGAAGAGGCCTTCATCGATCCGGACCTGCAGGGACCCGACGGTGCGCCGTCGGCAAGGCCGTCGACAAGCCGCCCCGCCTCCGGGGACTGGAAGTCCAAGGCGCCCTCCGGCAAGGACGCGGCCCGCAAGGCTGCCGCCCGCAAGCCCGGCTTCGGCAAGGCCCCCGGCACGCCCGGGGCCCTCAAGCCCAAGCCGCGCATCGGCGCCGGAGCGGCCAAGGCCACCGGTTCCCGCGCCTTCGGCAGCGAACGCTTCGGGCAGAGCCTCGGGCCCGTGCGCAAGCCGGCCCGCAAGCGCGGACCCCGCGCCGAGGTGCCGCAGTCTGAACTGCATGACCAGGACGGCATCCGCCTCCAGAAGGTCATGGCATCGGCCGGCGTCGCCTCACGGCGTGTCTGCGAAGAAATGATCGCCGAGGGCCGGGTTGAGGTCGACGGCCAGGTGGTCACCGAGCTCGGTGTCCGCGTCGACCCGAAGTCGGCCGTGATCCACGTCGACGGCCTCCGCATCCAGCTGGACGAGAACATGGTCTACATGGTGTTCAACAAGCCCAAGGGCGTTGTCTCCACCATGGAAGACCCGGACGGCCGCCCGTGCATCAGCGACTTCGTCCGCAACAGCCATGGCGAACGCCTGTTCCACGTCGGACGCCTTGACGTCGCCACCGAGGGACTGCTGCTGCTGACCAACGACGGCGAACTCGCCAACCGCCTGACGCACCCGTCCTACGAAGTGCCCAAGACCTACCTCGTGCAGGTCCGCGGGCCCTTCCCGCAGGGTATCGGTGCCGAGCTGAAGGCCGGCGTCGAACTCGAGGACGGCATCGCTTCGGTGGACTCCTTCAAGCTCGTTGACTCCACCCCGGGCCACGTGCTGATCGAGGTGGTGCTGCACTCGGGCAAGAACCGGATCGTCCGCCGCCTGTTCGACGCCGTCGGTTTCCCGGTGCTTCGCCTGGTCCGCGTGAAGGTCGGGCCCATCGGCCTGGGCGACCAGCGCCAGGGCAGCATCCGCAACCTCGGCAAGCAGGAAGTCGGCCACCTGCTGGCATCCGTAGGGCTGTAGGCATGTCCGCCTTTCGCACCCACGGCCGCGGCCACCTCAACGGCCCGGTCGTGGTCGTGGGGACCGGGCTCCTTGGCACCAGCATCGGACTGGGCCTGCGGGGCCGCGGAGTGGCAGTCTTCCTCTCCGACCCTTCGCCCACCAACCAGGCGGTCGCCGTCGACATCGGCGCCGGCCTGCCTTTGGCGCGCCTTGACGGCGAGCAGCCGGAACTCGTGGTGGTCGCCGCACCGCCGGATGTCACCGCCGATGTTGTGGAACGCGCCCTCAAGGACTACCCCGAGGCCACGGTCGTGGACATCGCCAGCGTCAAGGCCGGCATCCAGGCCGAGCTCCGCACCCGCGGCGCCGACCTCAGCCGGTACGTGGGCACCCACCCGATGGCGGGCCGTGAAAAGTCGGGTCCCGTCGCCGCCCGCGGTGAACTGTTCACCTCGATGCCGTGGGTACTGTGCCCCTCGGAAGAGACCCTTCCGCAGGCCCTCAAGGCAGCGCACGCGCTGGCCGGGGACCTCGGCGCCGTCGTCTCCGAGTTCGGGGCCGAGGAACACGACGAGGCGGTGGCGCTCGTCTCGCACGTGCCCCAGGTGGTGTCCTCCCTCGTGGCCAGCCGGCTGCAGGGCACACCCCTGCACGCGCTGTCCCTCGCCGGCAACGGACTGCGGGACGTCACCCGGATCGCGGCGAGCGACCCCACCCTGTGGGTGCAGATCCTCGGCGCGAACGCGGACAAGGTGGTGGATATCCTGCACGGGGTCCGCGAAGACCTCAACCGGCTCATCGGCACGCTCGAGAACCCGACGGCGCCCGGCGCCCGGCTCGACCTCGCGCAACTGATCAGCGAAGGCAACGCCGGGCAGTCCCGCATCCCGGGCAAGCACGGCGGACCGCCGCAGGCGTACTCCTGGCTGACTGTCCTGGTGGACGACACGCCCGGACAGATCGCCAGGCTCCTGACGGAGATCGGCGAGATCGGCGTCAACCTCGAGGACCTCAGGCTGGACCACTCCTCGGGACAGAACGTGGGCATGGTGGAAATCTCCGTGCTGCCCAACAAGCACGAAATGTTAATCGAAGCCCTCAATGACCGCGGATGGCGGGTACTCCAGTAATGACCCAGGAACTTATTGAAAGCGTGGACATTCTCCGTCCCGGAAAAAGCCTTGTCGTCGCAATCGACGGGCCGTCCGGATCGGGCAAGTCCAGCGTCAGCAAAGAGGTGGCACGCCGGCTCAAGCTGGCCTACCTCGACACCGGTGCCATGTACCGCGCCCTGACCTGGTTCTGCCTGGACAGCGGCACGGACCTGGACGACGGCGCCGCGGTGGAGGCAGCCGCCGAGAACCTCCCGCTGGAAATCAGCACGAGCCCGCTGGAGGAATACGTCCGGGTGGGCGGCACCGACGTCACCCTCGCGATCCGGGAGCCGTCGATATCCGCCGCCGTCAGCGCCGTCGCCACCACCCTCGGCGCCCGCACCGAACTGATCCGCCGGCAGCGCGAGCTGATCGAAAAGCACCACCGCCGCATGGTGGTCGAAGGACGGGACATCACCACCGTCGTCGCGCCCCATGCCGAAGTACGGATGCTGCTCACCGCGAGCGAGGAGGCGCGGCTGCGCCGCCGGGGCATCCAGCTCGGCGGCAGCCAGAGCGCCGAACAGCTCGCCGCACAGGTAACCCAGCGCGACGCGAAGGACTCGACCGTGGTGAACTTCACCCGGGCCGCCGACGGCGTGGTCACGCTGGACTCCTCGGAGCTCGATTTCGCCGAGACCGTCGACGCCGCGCTCAGCATCGTCGACGGCATCGTCAACCACCAGGCCCTCAACCGTGACTGACGCCGGGCAGCGGCCGGACATGTCTCCTGCCGGGACTTCCGCCGCCGCGGTGCCGGCCCGCTGGACCACCCTCTGGAGCCGGCCCGTGGGCTGGGCCCTGAACCACGTCCTGTACCGGACCTCGGTCACCGGCCGCTCGAACGTTCCGGCGACCGGTCCGGTGATCTTCGCCGGAAACCACATCAGCTTCCTGGACGGACCGGTGATGTTCGGGGCGTCCCCGCGGGCCATGCACATCCTGGTCAAGAAGGAGATGTTCAGCGGTTTCCTCGGCCGGGTGCTCCAGGCCTCCGGTCAGCTGGCCGTGGACCGCACGGGCGACCGGGCGGCCCTCCTGACGGCTAAGAGCGTGCTGGACGCCGGCCGGTGCATCGGCATCCTTCCCGAAGGGACGCGGGGGAGCGGCGAAGCCTCCGCCATCAACAACGGGGTCGCCTGGCTCGCGCTGAACTCCGGTGCGACCGTGGTCCCCGTGGCCATCCTTGGTACCCGGACCGGCGGCGAACACCTCGACGCCGTTCCGCGGCTGCGCCGGCGTTTGCACGTCAGCTTCGGCGGAGCCCTCAACGTCAGCCGCAGGCCCGGTGAGACCGGGCGTGTTTCAATGGACAGGGCCGGAACCGAGATCCGCGCCGCGCTGGCCCGCCATGTCCAGGACTCGATCCAAAGAACCGGGCAGCCTCTGCCCGACGCGGATTCCCCGCAAGAACGTCATGAAGCAGCAGCCGGGACGCCGGCAGATCACCCCATAAGGAAAGTGCAATGAGCGATACGACTCAAACCTCCGGCCCCTTTGGCGCCGGCGAAGACGAATACACGCCCACCGGCACGGACCAGGTGGCCGAACACCTTGCCGCCCTGGACGATGAGGAAGCCGAGGTCCGCGCGGCCTCCCTCCGGGCCGGCCTGGACGACTACGAGCTGGATGAAGACGACGCCGCGCTCCTGAGCGGCGAATACGACGACGAGGATTTCGACGGCCCGGTCAAGCTTGACCCGGTCCTGGCGATCATCGGCCGGCCCAACGTGGGCAAGTCCACCCTGGTGAACCGTATCCTCGGCCGCCGCGAAGCCGTGGTGGAAGACACCCCCGGCGTCACGCGTGACCGCGTGATGTACTCGGCGACGTGGAACGGCCGGAACTTCACCGTGGTCGACACCGGCGGCTGGGAGCACGATGCCCGCGGCATCCACGCCCGTGTTGCCGAACAGGCCGAGATGGCCGTGGAACTCGCCGACGCCGTGCTGTTCGTCGTCGACTCCGCCGTCGGCGCCACGGCCACGGACGAAGCCGTCGTCAAGATGCTCCGCCGGTCCAAGAAGCCGGTCATCATGGTGGCCAACAAGGTGGACGACTTCGCGCAGGAAGCCGACTCGGCAACCCTCTGGGGCCTCGGTTTCGGCGAGCCGTACCCGGTTTCGGCTTTGCACGGCCGCGGCGTCGCCGACCTCCTGGACCACGTGATGGACACGCTGCCCGAGTTCTCCACCATCGAAGGCCTGGAGCGTTCCGGCGGTCCGCGCCGGATCGCCCTGATCGGGCGTCCGAACGTCGGCAAGTCCTCGCTGCTGAACAAGCTGGCCGGTTCCGAGCGCGTTGTTGTGGACAACACCGCCGGCACCACCCGCGACCCGGTGGATGAGTTCATCGAACTCGGCGGCCGCACCTGGCGTTTCGTGGATACCGCCGGTATCCGCCGCCGCCAGCACATGGCGCAGGGCGCGGACTTCTACGCCTCGCTGCGGACGCAGAGCGCCCTCGAAAAGGCCGAGGTCGCCGTCGTCCTCCTCGCGGTGGACGAGGTGCTCAGCGAGCAGGACGTCCGCATCCTGCAGCTGGCCATCGAATCCGGCCGTGCCCTGGTTCTGGCGTTCAACAAGTGGGACCTGCTGGACGACGAGCGCCGCACCTACCTGGAACGTGAAATCGAGCAGGACCTGGCCCACGTGGCGTGGGCGCCGCGCGTCAACATCTCGGCGCTGACCGGCTGGCACAAGGACAGGCTGGTCCCTGCCCTGGACACCGCCCTGGAGAGCTGGGACAAGCGCATCCCCACCGGCCGGCTCAACGCCTTCCTGGGCGAACTCGTCGCGGCGCACCCGCACCCGGTCCGCGGCGGCAAGCAGCCCCGCATCCTCTTCGGCACCCAGGCCTCCAGCCGTCCGCCGAAGTTCGTGCTCTTCACCACCGGATTCCTGGACCCGGGCTACCGCCGCTTCATCACCCGCCGGCTCCGCGAAACCTTCGGATTCGAGGGCACGCCCATCGAGGTCAACATGCGTGTGCGGGAAAAGCGCGGCAAGAAGCGCTAATTCCGGACCGCCCGCCGAGGGAAAAAGTTCCCGTGACGGGCCAAAAGTGTCACGGGCACCCTCCGGGATCGTGTAAGCTTTTCAAGGTGGTTCGGCCGGACTGCTCAGATGAAATCTTCTGGATATTCAGAGGATGGAATCGGGAGCGGAGAACGGCGGAACCAGCGGGCTGTAGCGCAGCTTGGTAGCGCACTTGACTGGGGGTCAAGGGGTCGCAGGTTCAAATCCTGTCAGCCCGACCAACAGAAAGTACCCCGTCATTCCCGATCAGGGAGTGGCGGGGTTTTCTGCGTCCCCGGCCCGGTTCCCAGCAAGGGCCCGGGCCGACACAAAGGGCGGCGACGCCTATTTCAGGAAACGCGACGTCCGGCGGTCGGCCAGGATTTTGCCCTGCGTCTGGCAGCCGGGACAGTACTGCAGGGCCGTATCGGCGAACGACACCTCGCGGACGGTGTCGCCGCACACCGGGCACGCTTCACCGGCCCGGCCGTGGACCCGCATGTGGCTCCGCTTCGTGTCCTTGAGTTCAGCGGGCGGCTTTCCGGCGGCTTCCCGGAGGGCCGTACCGAGAACGCTGTGGATGGCGTCGTAGAGCCGCTTGACCGCTTCGCCGTCCAGGGACTTCGCCACGGCGAAGGGCGACATCCCGGCCGCATGCAGGATCTCGTCGCTGTAGGCGTTGCCGATGCCCGCCATTACACTTTGGCTCCGCAGCACACCCTTGATCTGGTGCGGACTGGCCGCGAGGATGCCCGCTAAGGTGTCGGCGTCGAACCCTTCACTGAACGGATCGGGCCCGAGGGCGGCGATTCCGGGAACGTCGGAGGGATCCCGGACCACATACACCGCCAGGCTCTTCTTCGTTCCGGCCTCGGTCAGATCGACGCCGAGCGGGCCGGAGCCGCCGGCAAATGACAGCCGCGCCGCGATGTAGCCCTTGCCGGGCTTCAGCGGGGTGTCGGTGGGCGCGTCGGTGAAGCGGACCCAGCCGGCCCGCGCCAGGTGGAAGACAAAGAACAGCCCCTCGGCATCCAGACTGACGAACTTACCGAAGCGGCGCACGCCGGTTACCGTCCGCCCCTCCAGTGCGGAGAAGGGCGGATCAGCGGTTTTCAGCACGGCGAAAGATACGATCTGGACCTTTGTGACGAGGGCGCCCCGCAGGTGCCCGTCCAGAAAGTCCGCGAGGGCCGCCACTTCCGGAAGCTCTGGCATTGCCTAGCCGATTTCGGTGTTTTCGGTCATCGCTTCATGATGCCAGAGTCCTCCCCGGGCCCGCCCGGATATGCCTATACTTTCACCGGCGGACAGTTCAGCTGACCGCCGAAGACAATGGTGATTGACCCGATGAAAGGCCCGTCATGAGCATCATTCCCGAAGAGCTGTCCTATACCGCAGAACACGAGTGGGTTTCCGCTCCGAACGCCGACGGTGTGGTGCGCGTGGGTATCACTGATTTTGCCCAGGACGCGCTGGGAGACGTCGTTTATGCACAGATGCCGGAGGCCGGCACCGCCATCAAGGCAAACGACGTCATCGGCGAGGTCGAGTCCACCAAGAGCGTCAGCGACATCTACGCTCCGGTCTCCGGTGAAGTGGTGGCCCGGAACGAGGCCCTGGACACCGATTCCGCCCTGATCAACTCGGATCCCTACGGTGAGGGCTGGCTGATGGAAATCAAGCTGGCGGAGGCCGACGCGATCGAGTCGCTCCTCAGTGCATCGGAGTACGAACAACAGGTAGGCTAAAGCTAAAGGCCATTCGGGCCGGGGCGTTGGGACAACCGTTGGGAAACCAGTCGAACGACGCCCCGCCGGAGGGCTGTATCCCGGATTTGCGAGGCATTTCCGGACGGCATGCGTTGTTTGCAGGGGGGACACCTGCAGCGAATGGAGGAATCAATGTTTGGGCACGAACACAACAACACCGGTGACGGCTATGGCACGGGTGGAGTGAAGGCTTCGGAGACCACGTCGATCAACCTCACCCCGGTCCGCGATGAACCCACCATCGCCCCGAAACTCTCGGCTGAGGAGCGGTCCGCCGTTGAGGCGCTGCCATATGGCTCCGCCCTGCTCGTGGCGCACAGCGGACCCAACACGGGCGCGCGTTTCCTGCTGGACTCGGACGTCACGACGGCGGGCCGGCACCCGGATGCCGACATCTTCCTCGACGACGTCACGGTTTCCCGCCGGCACGTCGAGTTCCGCCGCACGGCGCGCAGCTTCGAAGTGGTGGACACCGGAAGCCTGAACGGCACCTACGTGAACCACGACCGCGTCGACAGCGTGGAGCTGAAGTCCGGCAACGAAGTGCAGATCGGGAAGTTCCGTCTCACCTTCTACCTGAGCCCTGCCCGCGCAGCAGGCAACGTCTGATTCCGGGGTAGCTGCCTGTGGCCATGGCACAAGCTGAACGGCGCGGACCCCAGGTTCTGAACATCGGGGAAGTCCTGGCTCAACTGAGCGACGATTTCCCCAGCATGACGGCGTCAAAAATCCGGTTCCTCGAGGAAAAGGGGCTGATCAATCCCCAGCGGACCCCTGCCGGGTACCGGCAGTACGCCGAGAACGACGTCGAGCGGCTGCGCTTCGTCCTGTCGCTCCAGCGGGACCAGTACCTGCCGCTGAAGGTTATCAAGGACTATCTCGATGCGATCGACCGCGGGGAACGCCCCGAGAACCTGCCCCCCGGTGTCACGGTCTCGCCGCGGATTGTCTCCGAGGAACTGGCTTCCGAACTGCAGAACCGGGTCCGCCGGCTCAGCGAGGAACAGCTCCGGGCGGAGTCCGGGGCGAGCGTTCCGCTGGTTGAATCGCTCCTGAGCTTCGGCCTGATCGGGCATGTCAACGGCAAATTCGATGAGAACGCCCTCCAGGTGGCCCGCGCCTGCGTGCAGCTGGAGAATCACGGCCTGGAACCGCGGCACCTGCGGCCGTTCCAGGCGGCCGCCGAGCGGGAATTCGGACTCGTGGAGCGCGCGGTGGCCACCCTGACCTCCCGCAAGGACGCCGCCTCCCATGCCCGGGCCGCCGAGGCCGCCCGGGAGATCAGCGAATTGTGCCTGACGCTGCACCGCGCGCTGGTTCAGGACCGCATCTCGAGGATGGACATCTGATGATTGAGGTGGAAATTGTAGGCGTGCGGATCGAACTGCCGTCGAACCAGCCGCTCGTCCTGCTCAAGGAGATCCACGGGGAGCGGCACGTGCCGATCTGGATCGGCACGCCCGAGGCCAGCGCGATCGCCTTGGCCCAGCAAGGGGTGGTGCCGCCGCGCCCAATGACCCACGACCTGCTGATCGACGTCGTCGAATCGCTTGGCCACAACATCGTCAGCGTGAATATCGTGGCCGTGGAAGACAACATCTTCTACGGGCAGCTCCAGTTCGAGAACGGGACCACCGTCAGCTCCCGCGCCTCGGACGCCCTGGCTCTCGCCCTCCGCGCCAAGTGCCGGATCTGGTGCGCCGATGCCGTGATGGAAGAGGCCGGAGTCCGGATCACCGAACACGACGAGGGTGAAGACACCCACCCGGGACCCGCCGTCGACGAAGAGGGGGAGCTGCGCAGGTTCCGCGAGTTCCTCGACGACGTCGAGCCTGAAGACTTCGCCGGTTGAGCGGGCCGGTGCCACATCAAGGTTAAAGTCGAGGATGAAAGTTTCGACACGCCCCGGCAATACCCCGAACGTCTTTGACCTTGGGCCCCGGCAGGCCTAACGTCAGAAGTACAAGTTCCCATTGCATGCAACAGCCGCTCAGGTCACACTGGAAGGTGCAGCCTCGGCAGAATTACACGGATGAATTTTATCCACCTGTGGTTCGTTTTAGCTAGGCATAACCGGTTGTTGGTGCATTGTCCGCAGGGGAGCCATGACAAGGAGGATCCACGTGAGTCCGAAAGGCGAAGCAGGCGAGCTGAAGCAGCCCTCGACGGCTGGTGTAGCCGTGCCCGCAAGCGGTGCCCAGGGCCTGCTGTTCACCGAGGATCTCCCTGTCCTGGACGAGGACGCGGGCTACCGCGGTCCCACCGCCTGCAAAGCGGCTGGCATCACGTACCGCCAGCTGGACTACTGGGCGCGTACCGGTCTGGTGGAGCCCGCCGTCCGCGGCGCTGCCGGCTCAGGCTCCCAGCGACTCTACGGTTTCCGCGACATCCTCGTTCTCAAGGTGGTCAAGCGCCTCCTCGATACCGGCGTCTCCCTGCAGCAGATCCGCACCGCCGTCGAGCACCTCAGGGAGCGCGGCGTGGAGGACCTTGCCCAGATCACCCTCATGAGCGACGGCGCCAGCGTGTACGAGTGCACCTCGGCGGACGAAGTCATCGACCTTGTCCAGGGCGGACAGGGTGTCTTCGGCATCGCCGTCGGCCGTGTCTGGCGCGAAGTGGAAGGCAGCCTCGCGGCCCTTCCCAGCGAGCACGCCAGCGACCAGTCGTTTCCCGACGACGAACTCAGCAAGCGCCGGGCCGCCCGCAAGATCGGCTAGGCTGCAGCTGCCCTAGTTCCACCAACGGCGAAGGCCGCCTTCCCCAGGGAAGGCGGCCTTCGCCGTTTAAACGTTGCGGGCCCCGTTAGGCACCTTTTGTCGCCGCCGGGGTGGGTGCGTCCGCCTAGTGGTGGACACGCTCCCGGACCGGGGCGCCGGTTTGCCGGCGGTCCGTGTCCAGCACGTTCGCCAGCAGGGCGTCGAACAGGGCGGCGGCGTTCTTGGCCGATTCCCCCGGCCAGTGGTGGATGGAGTGTGCGGCGCCCTGGATCTGCTGCCAGTTGGCCTGCTCCGGGATGTGCGGGGAAAGCAGCAGCCCGCCGAACATGGCCTCCATCTCTGAAAGCCGGAAGGTGTGCTCCGCGGAGCCGCTGCGCACCCGGTTGGCGACAATCCCCGCAGGGGAGAGGTTCGGGGCGAATTCCTGGCGGAACAGCTGGATGGCGCGCATGGTGCGCTCCGTGCCCGCGACCGAGAACAGCCCTGGCTCGGCCACCAGCGTGACTTTGTCGCTGGCGGACCAGGCCATCCTGGTGAGCCCGTTCAGGGAGGGCGGGCAATCCACGAGGACCAGCTCATAGTTCTGCGCGCCGGCCAGCACAGTGGAGAGCCGGCGCAGGTCGCGGCGGCCCAGGTCGGGGCGGTCATAGATGCCCGTGTAGGCGGAGCCGACGGCCACATCCAGGACGGGCGCGGCGGAGCCGGCGGGGACGACGCCGTTGGCGTGGGCCCGATCCACCCAGCCGCTGGGGACCACGTTCTCGGCCAGGCGTGCCCGCCGGGGAGCCTTGAGCATCCGGCCGATATCCTGCTGGTCACCCGGCCGGACGCCGAGGGCCGTGCTGGCATCCGCGTGCGGATCAAGGTCGACGACAAGGGTGGGGATGCCGGCGGCCAATGCCGCGGACGCCAATCCGGTGGTCACCGATGTCTTGCCGACACCGCCTTTGAGGCTGCTGATGCTGACTACTTGCACTTGAAAAACCAATACCTAACGCCGGTTGCCGGGACGGGGTCCTGCCGGCTCCTGCGTTCTCCGGAGCCGGGGCGAGCATGCGCCACCCACCCACTCATCATATGTTGCCGCCCCGAGGAAACCTGTCTCATCGGGTGCCGGGGCGGCAGATCATGGATAAGCTTCCATCAGGGCGGTAGCCGCCCTTGGCTAATCCGGTATCCCTACGTGACGCACGCCCCTGTGACGGTCGCCACAATAGTTTGTGTTTGCCCGTTCACGTCTTAGACACTGTGACCAATTACAGATACACCCGCGATGATGCAGGAGAAGTATGTTTTCGAAGATTCTGGTGGCCAACCGCGGCGAAATCGCGATCCGTGCCTTCCGCGCCGGCTACGAACTTGGCGCCAAGACCGTGGCAGTCTTCCCGCATGAGGACCGCAACTCCATCCATCGTCAGAAAGCCGACGAGGCATATCTGATCGGTGACGAGGGCCATCCTGTCCGGGCCTACCTCGACGTCGACGAAGTGGTGCGGGTGGCCAAGGAAGCCGGGGCCGACGCCATTTACCCCGGCTACGGTTTCCTCTCCGAGAACCCGCGCCTGGCCCGGTCCGCCGCCGCGGCCGGCATCACCTTCGTGGGCCCGCCCGCCGAGGTCCTGGAACTCGCCGGCAACAAGGTCGCAGCCCTTGAGGCGGCCCGCAAGGCCGGCGTGCCCGTCCTGAGATCCAGCCAGCCCTCGAAGGACCTCGACGAGCTGATCGCCGCCGCCGACGAGATCGGTTTCCCCATTTTCGCCAAGGCCGTCGCCGGCGGCGGTGGGCGCGGCATGCGCCGCGTCGACACCCGCGAGGCGCTGCCCGAAGCCCTGCAGGCCGCCATGCGCGAAGCCGACGCGGCCTTCGGCGACCCCACCATGTTCCTGGAGCAGGCTGTCCTGCGGCCCCGCCACATCGAGGTCCAAATCCTGGCCGACGCGGAGGGCAACGTGATGCACCTCTTCGAACGCGACTGCTCCATCCAGCGCCGCCACCAGAAGGTCATCGAGATCGCCCCGGCGCCGAACCTCGACGAAGGCATTCGGCAGGCGCTGTACCGCGACGCCGTGAAGTTCGCCAAGGCACTGAACTACGTCAACGCCGGCACCGTGGAATTCCTCGTCGACACCGTGGGCGAGCGGGCGGGCCAGCACGTCTTCATCGAGATGAATCCGCGCATCCAGGTCGAGCACACTGTCACAGAGGAAGTCACCGACGTCGACCTTGTCCAGGCCCAGCTGAGAATCGCCTCCGGGGAAACCCTCGCGGACCTGGGCCTCTCCCAGGAGACAGTCCAGCTCAAGGGCGCCGCCTTGCAGTGCCGCATCACGACGGAGGACCCGGCCAACGGCTTCCGGCCCGACGTCGGCAAGATCACCGGCTACCGTTCGGCCGGCGGCGCCGGCGTCCGGCTCGACGGCGGCACCGTCTACTCCGGCGCCGAGATCAGCCCGCATTTCGACTCGATGCTGGTTAAGCTGACCTGCCGCGGCCGCGAATACCCGGCCGCCGTGGCCCGGGCCCGGCGTGCCCTCGCCGAGTTCCGCATCCGGGGCGTCTCCACCAACATCTCCTTCCTGCAGGCCGTCCTGGACGACGCCGACTTCATCGCCGGCAACGTGGCCACCTCATTCATCGACGAACGCCCCGAGCTGCTCAAGGCACGGGTGTCGGCGGACCGCGGCACCAAGCTGCTGACGTGGCTCGCCGAGGTCACTGTGAACAAACCCAACGGCGACCTCACGGTCCACAGCGATCCCGCCGCCAAGCTCCCGGCCCTGGACGAGTCCGTGGCCCTGCCGGGCTCCCGCCAGCGGCTGCTGGAGCTGGGACCGGAAGGCTTCGCGGCCGCACTGCGCGCCCAGGAAGCCGTCGCCGTCACCGACACGACGTTCCGCGACGCGCACCAGTCCCTGCTGGCCACCCGCGTCCGCACCCGCGACCTCGTGGCCGCAGGCCCGGCCGTCTCCAAGCTCCTCCCGGAGCTGCTCTCCGTCGAGGCCTGGGGCGGTGCCACGTACGACGTCGCCCTCCGCTTCCTCGGCGAGGATCCCTGGGACAGGCTCGCCGCACTGCGCAAGGCCCTGCCGAACGTCTGTCTGCAGATGCTCCTGCGCGGCCGCAACACGGTCGGCTACACCCCGTACCCGGAAGAAGTCACGGTTGCCTTCGTCAACGAGGCCGCCGCCACCGGCATCGACATCTTCCGCATCTTCGATGCGCTCAACGACGTCAACCAGATGGCCCCGGCCATCCGCGCCGTCCGCGAGACCGGCACGGCCGTCGCCGAAGTGGCACTGTGCTACACCGCGGACATGCTGGACCCGAACGAGACGCTCTACACTCTGGACTACTACCTGGAGCTGGCCCAGAAGATCGTCGACGCCGGCGCGCACATCCTGGCGATCAAGGACATGGCCGGCCTGCTGCGTCCCGCCGCCGCTGCCCGTCTGGTATCGGCACTGCGCGAACGTTTCAGCCTCCCGGTGCACCTGCACACGCACGACACCGCGGGCGGGCAGCTGGCAACACTTCTGGCAGCCGTCGACGCCGGCGTGGACGCCGTGGACGTGGCTTCCGCCTCGCTGGCCGGCACCACCAGCCAGCCCTCCGCCTCCGCCCTGGTCGCCGCACTGGCCCACACGCCCCGCGACACCGGCCTGAGCCTGGCGAGCGTGTGTGCCCTGGAACCGTACTGGGAAGCCGTACGCCGGGTCTACGCACCCTTCGAGTCCGGCCTCCCGGGACCCACCGGACGCGTCTACCAGCACGAAATCCCCGGCGGCCAGCTCTCCAACCTGCGCCAGCAGGCGATGGCGCTGGGGCTCGGCGAACGGTTCGAGGCGATCGAGGACATGTACACCGCGGCGGACCGCATCCTGGGCCGGCTGGTAAAGGTCACCCCGTCCTCCAAGGTCGTCGGCGACCTCGCACTGCACCTCGTGGGCCTCAACGCCGATCCCGCGGACTTCAACGAGAACCCCCAGAAATATGACATCCCGGATTCCGTGATCGGGTTCCTGTCCGGAGAACTGGGCGATCCTCCGGGTGGCTGGCCCGAGCCGTTCCGCACCAAGGCCCTGCAGGGTCGCACGGTGAAGGTCCGCGACGTGGAGCTCAGCGCCGAGGACAGCGCCGCGCTCAAGTCCGATTCCAAGACCGTGCAGCAGACCCTCAACCGGCTGCTCTTCGCGGGACCCACGAAGGACTACCAGAAGAGCGTGGAGACCTACGGCAACCTCTCGGTCCTGGATACCCGCGACTACCTCTTCGGGCTGCAGCGCGGCGCCGAGCACGAGATCGAGCTGGAGAAGGGCGTCAACCTGATCGCCTCGCTCGAGGCGGTGTCCGAGCCGGACGAGAAGGGCATGCGCACGGTCATGTGCACGCTGAACGGGCAGTCCCGTCCGGTGGTGGTCCGCGACCGCTCCGTGGTCAGCAACGTCAAGGCCGCTGAACGCGCCGACACCTCCCAGCCGGGCCAGGTGGCCGCACCGTTCGCAGGGGCCGTCACCCTGACCGTCAAGGCCGGGGAAACCGTCAAGGCAGGCGACACCGTGGCCACGATCGAGGCCATGAAGATGGAGGCGTCCATTACGACGCCGGTCGCCGGCACGGTCTCGCGCCTCGCCGTCGGTGCGATCGAGCAGGTCCAGGGCGGGGACCTGCTGCTGGTCGTCGAATAGCGGCAGCGAACAACCTCGAGCCGGACACAAAAAGGGACCCTCCGCCACTGCGGAGGGTCCCTTTGCTGAAGTGCTTAGAGCTGGGTGGGACGCGGGGCGCCGTACATCTCCTCGATGACGTTCTCGAAGTCCTTCATCACCTGGGCGCGCTTGACCTTCATCGACGGCGTCAGGTGGCCGGAGGCCTCCGTGAAGTCGGCCGGCACAATCCGGAACGACTTGATCGCCTCCGCCTGGGACACCGACTGGTTGGCGCCGTTGATGAGCTCCTGCACCGCGGCCTTGACCACGGGGTTGTCGGTGGCTTCGGCAATGGTGGTCGAGGCGGGCAGCCCATGGCGGTGCAGCCAGCCGGGCAGGGCCTCCTCGTCGAGGGTGACCAGGGCGCCGATGAAGGGTCGGTTGTCACCCACCACGAGCACCTGGGAAACCAGCGCGTCGGCACGGATCTGGTCCTCCAGGAGGGCCGGCACCACGTTCTTGCCGCCGGCCGTGACGATGATTTCCTTCTTGCGGCCCGTGATGGTCAGGAAGCCCTGCTCATCGAGCTGGCCGATGTCGCCGGTGCGGAACCAGCCGTCGTCGAAGGATTCGGCGGAGAGGTCCTCGCGGTTGAAGTAGCCGCGCATGACGCAGACGCCCTTGGCGAGGATCTCGCCGTCGTCGGCGATCTTCACGGCGTTGCCGGGAATCGGGGCGCCGACGGTGCCGATCTTGATGAGCTCAGGGGTGTTCACGGTGACGGGGGCCGTGGTCTCGGTCAGTCCGTAGCCCTCCAGGATCTGCATGCCGATGCCCTGGAAGAAGTGTCCCAGCCGCTCGCCCAGCGGGCCGCCGCCGGAGACGGCGTGGGCTACCTCGCCGCCCATGGCGGCGCGGAGCTTGCCGTAGACGAGTTTGTCGAAGAGGGTGTGCTTGAGCTTGAGGCCCAAACCGACCTTCCCGGCCTGCCGGGCGCGGGAGAACTCGATCGCGGTGTCCGCGGCGCGGTGGAAGATGGCGCCCTTGCCGCCGTCCTCGGCCTTGGTCAGCGCCGAGTTGTAGACCTTCTCGAAGACCCGCGGCACCGCGAGGATAAAGGTCGGCTTGTAGCTCTGCAGGTCCGGCAGGAGGTTCTTGATGTCGGGCGTGTGTGCCACCGTGACACCGGCGGCCACGGCGAGCACCGAAATGAACCTTGCGAACACGTGGGCGAGCGGCAGGAACATGATGGTCCGGGCCTGCTCGTGCACGATCTTGTTCAGCGAGGTCGCCAGCGCGTTTTCCGAGAGTTCAACAAAGTTGCCGTGGGTCAGCTCGCAGCCCTTCGGCCGGCCGGTGGTGCCCGAGGTGTAGATGATCGTCGCGAGGTCCGTGAGCGAAGCCAGGCTGCGCCGGGCCTCCAGTTCCTCGTCGCTGACGGACGCACCGGCGGCGCGGACCTCGTCGAGGCCCTTGCCTTCGAGCTGCCAGACGTGGGCCAGTGCGGTGAGCCCTTCCGAGGTGGCGGCCTGCCGGATGATGTTTTCGTGGTGGGCTGACTCGCCGAAGGCGGCGACGGCGCCGGAATCGCCCAGGTTCCAGGCAACCTGCGAGGGGGAGGACGTCTCGTAGATCGGCACCGAGACGGCGCCGGCGAACCAGATCGCGAAGTCGATAAGCGCCCATTCGTACCGCGTGCGGGACATGATGCCAACCCTGTCGCCGGCCCCAACGCCGCTGGCCATCAGGCCCTTGGCGAGCAGTGAAACATCGGCCAGGAAATCGGTGGCCCGGACGTCCTGCCACTGTCCGGCCTCGTCCAGGCGGGAGAACAGGGCCGGGTTGGAGGCCTTGGCCGCCTGACGCAGGACCAGGTCCGTGACGTTCGACTCCGGGGGGACGGTGACCAGGGCCGGGACACTGATTTCTCGCACGTTAGCTCCTTTGATATCCATGGACCCGCAAGGGGTACGACTAACACTAGTATGTGGGCCAAAGCATGTGCGTTCCACCACAGTTACTGGCGAGTAACCTTACGGTTTGGTAAAGCCGCGGCTGCCGGGCGGGGGCCCGGACCATGACCGGGGGAGCGGCGGCCGCCCGGTGGAGCGCCGCCAGGCCGCCCGATGGTGCGGCCTCCGCCCGGGTGCCCGGGCAAAGCGGCCCCCGCACTGGCGCTCGGGCGAATAGGATGGGGAACCATGCACACACCAACACCTGGACAGCAGCCCGGTCCGTATCGCAGGACCTCCGCCTGGCGGCGCCGGACGCTTGCCGGAGCGGCTGCGGGACAGGCCGGCCAGGGATTCCGGGAGCATCTGCGGCTGGGCCGGAAGGGCCTCGCCATCGGCGTGGACATCGGCGGCACCAAGGTGGCGGCCGGCGTCGTGGACGCGGAGGGCAGGATCCTCGCCCAGGCCAAGCGGTCCACCCCGGGCAATGATCCCCGGGCGGTGGAGCAGGTCATTGTTGAGCTGGTTGAGGAATTGGGCCAGGGCCACCGGATCTGGTCGGTCGGGATCGGCGCGGCCGGCTGGATGGACCTCGACGGCGGCACCGTGCTGTTCAGCCCCCATCTGGCGTGGCGCAACGAACCCCTCCGGGACAACCTGCAGCGGCTGCTCCGCCGGCCTGTACTGCTGACCAACGACGCCGATGCGGCCGGCTGGGCCGAGTGGCGCTTCGGCGCCGGGCAGGGCCAGAACCGCCTGGTCTGCATCACTCTCGGTACCGGAATCGGAGGAGCCATGGTGATGGACGGCCGGCTGGAACGCGGGCGCTTCGGCGTCGCCGGGGAGTTCGGCCACCAGATCATCATGCCCGGCGGCCATCGCTGCGAGTGCGGTAACCGCGGCTGCTGGGAGCAGTATGCGTCCGGCAATGCGCTTGGTCGGGAAGCCCGGGAGCTTGCCGCCGCCAACTCCCCGGTGGCGCAGGAACTGCTCAAAGCGGTGGACGGCCACGCGGAGCGCATCACCGGTGTGATTGTCACCGAACTGGCTAAGGCGGGGGACGCCACGTCCCGGGAGTTGCTCGAAGACGTCGGGGAGTGGCTCGGTCTGGGGCTCGCCAACCTGGCTGCCGCACTTGATCCGGGCAAGTTCGTGATCGGCGGCGGACTCTGCGACGCCGGAGAACTGCTGGTCGGTCCGGCCCGGAAGGCTTTCGCCCGGAACCTGACCGGCCGCGGCTTCCGGCCGGCGGCGGACATCGACCTGGCGGCCCTCGGCCCGAATGCCGGCCTGATTGGTGCTGCGGACCTGTCCCGGGTCAGCAGCCGCATGCACAGCTAGCAGGGCTAGAGGCGGGCGCCGTCGTCGTGCTCGTCCTTCTCGCCCGGCAGCTTCATGATCAGGAAGACCACCGACGCCGCAAAGGCGGCCACCATGCCGAGGATGGCCACCAACGGGGCCGAGCGCCAGAACATCGCCGACATCACGAGCGCCACGGGACCGCCCACCGCGCCCAGCCAGGCCAGCACGGTCATGGGGTCGGCGCCGGCGAGGCTGGGCGGCTCCTCCGGCACGAACTCGCCCGTGAAGGGGTCGCCATCATCGGCTGCATAGTCCCGCGGCCCCGAAGGGGCCCCGGAAGCATCCGCGGCTGGTGTGCCTGCTGGTGTGCCTGCTGGTGAACCTCCGGCGGACTGGCTTTGCGCGAGCCGCTCCTCGGCGGAGAGTTCGATCGGGGCGCCGGCGGACAGGCCCAGCGGGTCGAAGTCGCTGAAGGGCCGGCGGGCGAAGCCCTCAGTGCCCGGGCCCTCACTGGCGGGGCCGTCGAGGGACGTGACGTCCCGGTCCACGCCGTCCGTCACAGGAGCTCCCGGACGCTCCACCTCGTCCCCGCTGTCCTTGGCTCCCGGTACGTCCGGGGCGCCGGGGTCCGCTGCTTGGTCCCTCCCTTCCAGCCTCGCGACCAGGTCGAGCCAGACGGCGTCGTCCTGGCCGGCGCGGGAATCCGATGAATCGGGGTCAGGAGAGTTGGAGTCCGGTCTACTCATCTGCCGTGTCCTTCTGGCTAGCGTGGGCAGCGTCCGGGGCGCCTCCCGCGACCAGCGACCGGATAAATTCGGCCGAGCCACGGAAGATTTCGGGCGCATCGTTGTCCATCGTAGCCACGTGGTAGCTGTTTTCCAGCCGGATCACCTCCAGCGGGGCGTGGGTCAGGCCGCGGCGCAGGGCCAGCATGCTCGATTCGGAGACCACATGGTCCACCGTGGAACGGTACACCCGCACGGGAGCGGTGATCCGGGGGAGCAGCCGCACCGTGTCTTTGAACATCCTGTTCAGCTGGTACGCCGCGGCGACCGGCGTCCGGGAGTAGGCACCCTCGTCGATGCCCTCTTTCAAGATGTCGTTGGCGATCGCGGGGGTGCTCTTCAGTACGAATCTCAGGATGCCCGCCAGCGGTGCCCGGGGATCGTCAATGACAAGGCCGGGGTTGACCAGTACCGCCCCGGCGACCGGACGCGTCGCAGCGATCCGCAGCGCCAGCGCCCCGCCCATGGACAGGCCGGCCACGACTACCTGGTCACACTCCTGGGCCAGCTCGACGTACGCGGCATCCAGTGCGCCATGCCAATCCTGCCAGTGCGTCCGGGCCAGCTCGTGCCAGCTGGTGCCATGCCCGGGAAGCAACGGCGTCCGCACTGCGTAGCCGGCGTCCGCCAGCGACCTGGACCAGTCCCTGACGCCGTGCGGGCTGCCGGTAAAGCCATGAGACACCACGACGCCGGTGCGGGTGCCGGTTCCGGTGAAAGGGCTGCTGAACGGGGTGTGGTCCAAGGGGATGGTCATGGGGTCTCCGGGGCTCGGGCGGCGGACTGGACAGCTGACGCCGGGGACTGCGGCGCGGCGGTTGCGTGGTGGAGGAAGAACTCAACGGACTGCTGGAAGATCGTGGGGGCGTCGACGTCGAGCGTTGCCACGTGGCCGCTGTCCGGCAGGCCCACGATCTCAAGCTCCCGCGATCCCAGCCGCTTCCGCAGCAGTTCCGTCGACGACGGCGGAACCACCGCGTCCGTCGCGGACTTGAAGACGAGGGCCGGAGCGGCGACCGCGGGCAGGTCGCGCAGCGTCGCCTTGAACAGCCTGCTCAGCTGGTGGACAGCCTCCAGCGGCGTGAGCGAGTAGTCACCGTCCTCGGTGGTGACGGGCGTCGGGTTCGGTTCCTGGACGGGAACCGTGGTGCGCTGGACGTGCTTGAGGAGGCCGATGTAACGCACCCGGCGGTCGTAGAAGCTCAGCCCCGGGTTGACCACGGCGACCCCGGTGACGTTGTGGCGGGCGGCCACGCGCAGGGCAATGGTCCCGCCCATCGAAAGGCCTGCCACATAGCAGTGCCGGGTTTTGGCGGCGAGGTCCAAGTAGGAGTGCTCGAAGGCCCGGTACCAGTCCTGCCACGTGTGCCGGGCGAGGTCGCGCCAGTCCGTGCCGTGTCCGGGCAGCAGCGGGACAGATACGGCAAAGCCCTGCCTTGCCAGATGTTCGGCCCAGGGGAGGACACTGAGGGGGCTGCCGGTGAAGCCGTGGCAGATGGCCACGCCGATGCCCGCGTTGCCGCCGTGGCCGGGATAACTGAACGCTGCGGGCGCCAGGGGAGTGCTGCTTCCGGTCATGTGCCCATCGTGTCACTGTTCCGGACAAAACTCACTAGAGTAGGGTGTCATTGAAGTCCGGGCCGGGTCCGACGCGGGGCCTGCCAGACGCCTTCCGGAGGGGTACACCACGTGTTTTATTGGTTCATGAAGACGTTCGTTCTCGGGCCGGTGCTGAAGACGCTTTTCAGGCCGTGGGTCAAGGGCCTGGACAACGTTCCCGCCGAGGGTGCCGCCATCCTGGCCTCCAACCACCTCTCCTTCTCGGACTCCATTTTTATGCCCCTGATGGTGCCCCGGCCCGTTGTGTTCCTCGCGAAATCGGAGTACTTCACCGGCAAGGGGATCAAGGGCAGGCTGACGGCCACGTTCTTCCGGCTCACCAACCAGCTGCCGATGGACCGTTCCGGCGGGGCCGCGTCCGCCCTCTCGCTCAATGCCGGCATGGACGTACTGAAGAACGGCTCGCTCCTGGGCATCTACCCCGAGGGAACCCGCAGCCCGGACTCCCGGCTGTACCGGGGCAAAGTGGGAGTGGCACGGCTGGCGCTGCAGGCCCGCGTCCCCGTCATACCCGTCGCCATGATCGGCACGGACAAGGTCCAGCCGATCGGCAAGCGGATGCCCAACATCCGGCGGATCGGGATGATCTTCGGCGAGCCGTTGGACTTCAGCCGGTACTACGGCATGGAGGATGACCGGCTGATCCAGCGCTCCGTGACCGACGAGATCATGTACGAGCTGATGCGGCTCTCCGGCCAGGAATACGTCGACGAGTACGCCGCAGTCGTCAAGCTCCGGCTCGCCGGGAAGGCCACGGAGGTCCCGGAGGAGGGGCCGGCCGGCGCCGGCCCGGCCGCACCCGGAAGCGTATGACCCCAGCGTGTGACGGGACCGGCGCTATCAATGACGGTCGGGGGCCGACGAACGCCACGGAGGCTACTATCCTTAGAAGGTGACTGAGCTATCTGCGCCTTCGGCCTCCCCCCTGAACAGTTCCCTGAGCGGCTCCGCCCTGACCGGCTCCGCCCTGACCGGCTCCGCGCTGACCAGCACCGCCCAGAGCGGAGCGGCAAACTACCCCGGCCTGGATCACTGGCGGGAACTGCCGGCCTCGCAGCAGCCCAGCTGGTCCGACGCGGCCGTTTTTGAAGCCTCCGTCAAGGAACTTTCCGTCCTCCCGCCACTTGTCTTCGCGGGCGAAGTGGACATCCTGCGCGAACGGCTCGCCGCGGCTGCCCAGGGGAAGGCCTTCCTGCTCCAGGGCGGCGACTGCGCGGAAACCTTCGAGGCCGCCACTGCGGACAAGATCAGCGCCCGCGTCCGCACCATCCTGCAGATGGCGGTGGTCCTCACCTACGGCGCCGCGATGCCCGTCATCAAGATGGGCCGTATGGCCGGACAATTCGCCAAGCCGCGTTCCTCCAACGATGAGACCCGCGAGGGCGTCACGTTGCCGGCCTACCGCGGCGACATCGTCAACGGCTACGACTTCACGCCGGAATCCCGCGCCCACGACGCCGGCCGGATGCTCAAGGCGTACCACACCTCGGCCTCCACTCTGAACCTGATCCGCGCGTTCACGCAGGGCGGCTTCGCGGACCTGCGGCTCGTGCACCAGTGGAACAAGGGCTTCACCGAGAACCCCGCCCACGCGCGCTACGAGTCCCTGGCCCGGGACATCGACCGCGCCATCAAATTCATGGCTTCCTGCGGCGCGGACTTCGAGGCCCTCAAGCGCGTGGAGTTCTACGCCAGCCACGAAGCGCTGCTGCTGGACTACGAGCGCGCCCTGACCCGCATCGACTCCCGCACCGGCTTCCCGTACGACACATCCGCGCATTTCCTCTGGATCGGTGAGCGCACGCGCGAACTGGACCACGCGCATGTCGACTTCCTCTCCCGTGTGCGCAACCCGATCGGTGTGAAGCTGGGGCCGGGAACCTCCGGCGACGACGCGCTGCGCCTGATCGACAAACTTGATCCGGACCGCGAACCCGGCCGCCTGACCTTCATCACCCGGATGGGCGCCGGTAACATCCGTGAGAAGCTGCCCCCGATTGTGGAGCGGGTCACGGCATCCGGCGCCCAGGTCCTGTGGGTCACCGACCCCATGCACGGCAACACCGTCACCTCGCCGAACGGCTACAAGACCCGGAACTTCGACGACGTTATTGACGAGGTGCGCGGCTTCTTCGAGGTCCACCACGCGCTCGGCACCGTTCCCGGCGGCCTGCACGTCGAAATGACCGGCGATGACGTGGCCGAGTGCCTTGGCGGCGCGGACCCGGTGGACCAGGAGTCCTTCCTGGACCGCTACGAATCGGTCTGCGATCCCCGCCTGAACCACATGCAGTCCCTGGAGATGGCCTTCCTGGTGGCCGGAGCCCTGTCCAAGCGCTAAAACCCCGTAGCATCAGAAAGCTCCGCCCCGGCTGGATTCAGCCGGGGCGGAGCTCGTTTAAACCGGGATGGCTGTCAGACCACGGTCAGGGTGACCACGGAGCCCTCCGGAACCTCTTCATCCACCGGATCCTGATCCCGAACGGTGCCAAAGAACCCGCCGAGAATGTCATTCACCTGCACGTCGAAGCCCAGCTCCCTGAGGGCTGCCTCCGCCTCGTCGGCCTGCTTGCCGATGAAGCTGGGGACTTTAACGAGCCGGGGGCCCTTGGAGATGGTGAGCGTCACGGATCCGCCCTTGGCCAGGTTTCCGGACGCCGGATCCTGCGCCACGACGGCGCCCTCGGGCACCTTCCGGTCGTTGACGGCAACGGGTGCGACGACAGCTTTCAGCCCGGCGGCTTCGATGGCCTTGACCGCGTCTGCCTGGTCCTGGCCGCGAACGTCCGGCACCGGAATCGGCTGCGGTCCCTTGGACACGGTCAGGTCGACGGGGGTGCCGTGCCGGACGGGATTGCCGCTGCGCGGCGCCTGCGCCAGGACCGTACCGGCGGGTTCGGATTCATCAAAAGTTTCGGAGATCTTCCCCAGGGCCATGCCCGCGCCGTTGAGGGCGGTCTTGGCCTCGTCCAGGGACTTTCCGGTCAGCTGCGGCAGGGGGAACAGCTGGGGCCCCTTGGACACGGAGAGGGATACCGGCAGGAACTTCCGGATCACCTCGCCGGCCGCGGGTTCCGTGCCCACCACCAGTCCCGGCTTGACGTCGTCGTCGTAGACGTCCTTCGTGGTGGACTGGAACCCGGCGGCGCGGAGCAGCTGCTGGGCCTCGGCCACGGTTTTGTTTGAGAGTTGCGGGACGGTGCCGGGGGAGCCCGGTCCCATCCCGAAGAACCAGCCGGCACCGCCGGCCAACAGCGCCGCGACCACCAGCACCAGAATCCAGAGCAGGCCGCGGCGCCGGGGGTTTCCCTCGCGCAGGCTCCGCACCGGAGTGGCGGCGGCGCGCTGGCGTGCCTTTTCTTCATCACGGTCGTGCTTGCGCTGCGCCCGTTTGCTGGCCGGGACCGCGGAGTCCGGTCCGTCGTCGGAGTTGCCGGGGTACTCAACTTCGTCCGGTGCGGACAGCGGGCCGTAGCCGTGCCCCCGGGGGGCGGCGGACATCACGGTGGTCGGGTTGTTGCCGCGGGCGATGAACTCCGTGGGCTGCTGCCGGCCGCCGATCACTTCGGTGGCGCCGTCGCCGGCAAGCGGGTCCGGGGCGCCGCCGCCGGGGCGCCGGACGGGCGGGCTGGGCGCCGGCGGTACGGGCGGCAGGGACGGGTGCGCTGCCGGGGGCTGCAGGTCGAGCTCGGCGTCGCTCAGGTTCCGCCGGATGTGCCGGAGTTCGGAGAGCAGGGCGTTTCCGTTGACGGGGCGCTTGTCCGGGTCGTTGGCGGTGCACCACTGCACCAGCTCGTCGAGTTCGCCGGCGAGTCCCGGAACCAGCTCCGAAGGGGCCCCCACGGACGAGTTGACGTGCTGGTACGCGACCTGGATGGGGACCTCGCCGTCGAACGGCTGCCGGCCGGTGATCATCTCGTAGAGCATGATCCCGACCGAATAGATATCGCTGCGGGCGTCGGCCTGCCTGCCCAGCACGAGCTCCGGGGAGAGGTACGCCACGGTGCCGATGAGGGCTCCGGTGCTGGTCGACGTCGAAATGGCGCGGGCCAGCCCGAAGTCGCCGAGTTTGATCCTCCCGTCGTCGGCAATCAGCACGTTTTCGGGTTTGATGTCCCGGTGGATGAGGCCGGCCTCGTGGGCCGCCCCCAGCCCTTCAACGACGGGGTCGATCAGGGCCAGGGCCAGGCGCGGAGGCAGTGCGCCCCTGTCTTTGAGGACGTCACGCAGGGTGTGGCCCTTGATGTATTCCATCACCAGGTAGGCCACCCGGTCGTCCTCGCCCTGGTCAAGAACTCCCACGACGTGCGGGTGTGAGAGCCGGGCGGCGGTCTTGGCTTCGCGGCCCAGCCGGTCAAGGAACTGCGGGTCACCGGCCATGTGGGGGTGCAGCACCTTCAGCGCCACATCACGCTCCAGCCGGCGGTCGGTGGCCACGTAGACGGTGGACATCCCGCCGCTGGCGAGCCTGGACTGAATCAGGTACCGGCCATCCACGAGGGTGCCAACTAGAGGGTCCGACGAGTATTCCTGCACTATACGATCCTAATCGCTGCACGGAAACGGGCCCGAATTAACATGCGATCCGGGCCCGTATCGTTATCCGCCGGGAGTGGCCTGGGCGGCTGGTCGCGCGGCCGGCCGGGGCCGCCGCGGACTCCTAGCTGAAGTTTTTCCGGTGTGCCTTGATGGACGCCACGTAGCTCTTCGTGTCGTCGTACATGCCGTACTTGCTGACCGAATACTGGCCCTGGTAGTAACCCGCAATTGCGGTGTCAAGGTCCTTGCTGGTGCGGACCAGTTGGCGGATGATGGCGACGCCGGCCGTGGCGTTGTCATAGGGGTCCAGCAGGTTCAGCTTGCGGCCCACGAGGTCCGAGGCCCACTGGCCCGAGGACGGGATGACCTGCATGGTGCCGATCGCGTTGGCGGGGGAGACCGAGCGGTGGTCGAAGCTGGACTCCTGGAAGGCGAAGGCCAGTGCCAGCGAAGGGTCAACCCCCATGCGCCGGGCGGTGTCCGCCACGATCGTCTTCATCTGTTCGCGGCTGGGCACCGGTGAGGCGTTCAGCAGGGCCTTGTTCTGGTTGGCCGAGTTGACGACGGCGGCCGGGTAGCTGAAACCGAGGAAGGTGCTGGGGACGAGCGGCGTCACCGTGGCGGCCGGCGGGGTGGAGGCCGGGGCAATGGACGCGCCGGCAAGCGCGAGCTTCTGGCCGGGGTAGATGATGCTGCTCATCGTCAGGCGGTTGGCCGAGAGAATGGCGGAGAGCTTGACGCCGTGCCGGGCGGCGATACCGGACAGTGTGTCGCCGGACTTGATGGTGTAGGAACCCGCCGGGGCAGCGGCGGTGGGGGCCGCAGGAGCAGCCGGGGCCGACGGGGCAGGCTTGGTAGGGGCAGGCGTGGACGGAGACGGAGACGGGGCCGCGGCGCCGCCGATCTTGATCTTCTGGCCGGGGTGGATGATCGAGCCCATGTTGAGCCCGTTCCAGCTGAAGACCTGGGAGAGCTTGACACCGTGGCGGGCGGCGATCGCGCCGAGGGTGTCACCGGATTTTACGGTGTAGACGGTTCCCCCGGCGGCAGCCGCCGGTTTTGGCGCGGCAGGCGCCGCCTTGGCGGGAGTTGCCGCCGGCCCGCTGAGTTTGATCTTCTGCCCGGGGTAGATGATCGAGTTGGCCTTTAGCCCGTTCGACCGCAGGACCACGGCGGTGTCCAGGCCGAACTTGCCGGCAATGGCGCTGACCGTGTCGCCGCGGGCGACAGTGTACGTCCCCGGCACGGCAACCTTGGCGGGCCGGAAGGCGGACGGAACGGTGGCCGGGACGGAATTCGCCGGGATGAAAGCGGACGCCAGCGACTTGGCGGTCAGTCCCTGGGCCTGGGCCTGGATGGCCGCGGCCAGTGTGGCCGGGATGGCGCGGGCGCGCGATTCGGCTGCGGCCGGCTGTGCGATCGCCAAAGAAGAAAGGACGACGGCGGGAAGTGCCGCCGTCGTGGCCGCAATCATCGGCAGGCTGGGCCCCGGGTTGGGCTTTGGCGAACGTGACGTCATGGGGAAGATCCTCTTCTCAGCGGCGGACGCTGCGGGTCTGGCCTGGCTTACTCGTGAAATCGCTGTTACTGATGTTACTAGTGTGACTTAAGTTGTCACTGTTACAAATGTGATCCATGTGAATCTCTCACGAATTGGCAAATAGCACAAGAAATGCTTGGCATTCCGAAAAGGCAGCCACGGGGAGTTCCGGCCGGGGGCTTCGAGCCAGGCGCGGAAGAACCGCTCGGAGTGCTGTCCTTGAATACCCGGACGCCGACTAGGCGCGGAGCCCGCCGGCATGGCAATCTTGATCCGTGAGTAATGTAGAAAGCCTTGTGGGCGAATGGCTGCCCCTGCCCGACGTGGCACAGCTCCTGAACGTTTCCATTACGAAAGTCCACGCGCTACTTGACGAGCGTGCGCTGGCTGCATTGAGGGTTGGTGAACGCCGGATCCGTTCCGTTCCCGCGGAATTCATTCAGGACGGGCATGCCGTCGAGAGCCTCAAGGGAACAATTGTGGTCCTCGCGGATGCAGGCTATTCCGACGAGGAACTCATTCTCTGGTTGTTTACTCCGGATGAGTCGCTGCGGGGCCGGCCGATCGATGCCCTGCGTGAGGGGCGCAAGACGGAAATCCGGCGCCGGGCTCAGTCCCTGGCTTGGTAGGCCACTGAATATCCCTGAACTGAAACTCAAGGCAGGCCCTGCACCTCGGACATGAGGGGCAGGGCCTGCCTTGTTGTGGAGGCGGTTAAGCCAAGTCCAGCGGGGTCCCTAGGGCCGGGTCAGGCCGTGCGGCTGACCGTGGCCTCGGCCAGCTTTCGGAGCGCCGTTTTGGGAAGTTCATCCAGCTCCAGGAGTTCCAGTTCGGAGAACGCCGCCCGTCCGAATTCCTCGATCAGTACCTCCGTGGCCTGCAGTGCACCGCAGTCCATGATGATGCGGCGGATTTCGTCCACGTCGGTGTCCTGGAGTTCGGGGCTGCCAAGCTTCGCGTCGATGTACGCGGACTCGGCCTGGCTGGCAAGGTCCAAGGCAAAGGCGATCAGTACCGTCCGCTTGCCCTCGCGGAGGTCGTCTCCGGCCGGCTTCCCGGTGGTGACAGGATCGCCGAAGACGCCCAGGACGTCGTCGCGGAGCTGGAAGGCCTCGCCGAGCGGGAGGGCGAAGGCCGAATAGCCCCGCAGCAGCTCGTCGCTGGCTCCGGCCAGCGCGCCGCCCAGAGCCAGCGGATGCTCGGTGGAGTACTTGGCCGATTTGAAGCGGATGATGGACTGGGCCCGGCTGACGGCACCGGCACGGTCCCGTTTTGGCCCGGCGACTTCCTCGAGGATGTCGAGGTACTGGCCTGCCATGACTTCGGCCCGCATCAGGTTGAAGATCAGCCGTGCCCGGCTTCCGGACGCCGCACTCTGCCCGATTTCGGTAAACGACTCCTCGCTGAAGGACAGGCACAGGTCGCCGGTCAGGATGGCGGCCGCGTGGCCGAACCGTTCGCTGTCCAGCGCCCAGCCCTGGGTCTCGTGCAGTTCGCTGAAGCGCCGGTGCACGCTGGGGCCGCCCCGGCGCGTGTCGGAGCGGTCGATGATGTCGTCATGGATGAGGGCCGCTGCCTGGAAGAGTTCCAGCGCCGAACCTGCCGTCACCACTTCGCCGGCTCCGGCCACACCGCCTGCGCCGCGCCAGCCCCAGTAGCACATGAGTGCCCGCAGGCGTTTTCCGCCGGTGACCAGGTTCGAAATGGAACCCATCAGCGGATCAATGTCGGTAGAGATCGACGACATCACAGCCTGGCGCGCGGTCAGGAAATCGGTGAGCTTTCCGGCGACGGCGGCGACATACGCGGCCTGCTCAAGCCGCAATTGCTCCGCGAGGGTCACTTGACGGACTCGGCGGCGACATTTGCGCCGATGGTGAAGGTGGAAACCCCGGCTGAGGCCACCACGGCGATGTTGACCGTGTCATTGTCACCGCGGAGGAAGTCCTTGGACGGTACGGCCCCGACAGTCTCCCCGGGAACGGCCTTGAAGCCCTGGGCCTGGAGTTCCTTCGTATAGAACGCCATCACTTCAGCCGGCGGCGCTGAGATGCTGCCGACGAGTGCCACGGTTGCAGGCACCGTGGTCTTGTCAAAGCTGCTGGAGACGATCTTCGCTTCCGGCATCACCGGAAGGAGCTTCTTCGGGAACCCGGGGACCATGGCACCGACGGTGGCTGACGTGCCGGGCTCGGCGAAGGGGCTGGCCGGCGCTGTGGAGGAGGGCTGGGCCGCGGACGGCTCGGCCGAGGCCGACGTGGGACCCGCGGAAGGGGTCCCCTGGGTGGCGGGCGTGCATGCGGCCAGGGCCATCAGCGTACCCGCCGCCAATATGGCTGCCGCGGCACGTTTGCGCTGTCCAAATACCTTCACAGGGGCTTTCCTCCTGGTGTTGACGCCGGATTCAGCCTCCAGTTTAGTCAGTCCCGGGGCATAGGATTGAAGTTGTGGTGCCGGAGAAGGATAAACAGCAGCGGGAGCAGTCTCCCCAGGGTGCAGCCAGACGGCTCAGCGAAGCGCAACTGCGCGAGTTCCGGCGCAGCAGCATCATGCACGTGGACATGGATGCGTTCTTTGTCTCCGTGGAACTGCGCAGCCGGCCGGCGCTCGTTGGAAGGCCCGTTATTGTCGGCTACCCCGCTGACCGTTCGGTGGTGCTGTCCGCCTCGTATGAGGCCCGCAGGTTCGGTGTCAAGTCGGCCATGCCAATGGCGGTCGCCATGCGGATGTGTCCGGCGGCTGTGGTCATCGAGCCCCGGCACAAGCTGTACTACGAGGTCTCCGGCCAGATCATGGATATTTTCGGGTCGATTACCGAGCTCGTGGAACCGCTGAGCGTGGACGAGGCTTTCCTCGACGTTGGGGGAGCGATCCGGCGGCTGGGTCCGCCCCGGGAGATCGGCGAACTCATCCGCACCCGGGTCCGCAGCGAACTCGGCATCACCGCGTCCGTGGGAATAGCCGCCAGCAAGTTCGTGGCAAAGATCGCGTCCACCCGCTGCAAGCCGAACGGACTGCTGCTCATTGGCCCGGAGGAGACGGTCCCGTACCTCCACAGCCTTCCGGTCAGCGCACTCTGGGGTGTGGGAGCCAAAACCGTCGAGGTGCTCTCCAGGATGGGCATCCGGACCGTCGCGGACGTCGCGGCGTCCCCGCTGCCGTCCCTGCGGAAAGTGCTGGGTGCTTCAGGGGAGCACGTCCACCGCCTGTCGTGGGGGATCGACTCCCGTCCGGTAACCCCCGTCCGGCTCGAGAAGAGCATCGGGGCCGAAGAGACCTTCGCGGTGGACACCGCCGACGAGGCACAACTGCACCGGGAACTGCTGCGGCTCTCGCACCGGACGGCGGAGCGGCTCCGCAGTGCCGGCATGCACGCCCGCACCGTTGCCCTCAAATTGCGCTACGCGGACTTCTCCACCATCACCCGCAGCCGCACAGTCAGCACGCCGATCGACAGCGCCCAATTGCTCTACGCCGTCGCCATCCAGTTGCTGGAATCAGTCGGTGACCGGCCCATGACGGTGCGGCTCGTGGGGATACGCGCCGAACAGCTCGAGGAAGCCGCCCACGCACCCTTGCAGCTGAGTCTGGACCGCAGGGACGACAACTGGCGCGCCGCCGAGCAGGTCCTGGACCAGGTGACCCGCAAATTCGGCACAAAATCGGTGCTCCCGGCCCGGCTCCTGGACCCCGGGAACAATCCGGGCTGATATTGGCCGCCAGACGCCCGCTTCATGATGTCAACAGGACGTTCGGCATCTTTCAGAACAGGGCGCAACAAACTATCCTTATTTATACGTAGGTTTGGAACGACTGGATCGAGCGTTCGGACTAATGCAGGACCAGTTGAACTCCCCGTCAGGGGCCGTGGAAAATCCCGTTCGACCAACGGCGGCGAAAGGGAACCACGCGGGAATCCCACACGTTGTGGGTTTAGGGACACTGGCCGCGTCAGTCTGGACGTTGGCCGACTTAAGGAGGTCGTGATGCCGCTCTCGGAGCACGAACAGAAGTTGCTGGAGCAACTTGAGAAGCAGCTGCATGAGGACGATCCCAAGTTCGCCAGCTCGATGGGCTCGGACGCGGGACGTTCATGGTCAACCCGCCATTTGGTGATCGGCGTCCTTGCCACCTTGGCCGGCGTCGTACTCCTGCTCTTCGGCGTGACGATCCAGAACATTTTCGTCGGAGTCCTGGGCTTCGTCGTGATGGGCGCGGGTGTGTATTACGCCACCATGCGCGGCTCGGCCGCCGGCAAGGCGAAGGCCGCAGGTACGGCCCGGAAGTCCGGAAAACCCCGGAGTTCGTTCATGAGCAGTCTTGAGGACCGCTGGGACGAGAGGCACCGCGGGGAATCCTGACCGTTTCCGGGGCTGCCGCCCGTCCAGTCGCCGGCCTCCGCTTTCCACCTCCATTCCGCGCCCTCCATTCCGCACCACCGGAACATCACAGGTGGCACAAAAGACCCGCTGCGGCGGGTCTTTTGCCGTTAATCGGGCCATTCCGGCCCGGACCGGGGACGCGGGAGTGCCCCGGGGGCCTTCGCGGCCTTCCGTGACACTCCCGCGCGCGGCCGGGCGCCCCGGCCCTCCACAATCCCTCCACTGCGCACCACCAGGCCTGGATCCTTGCCATTGCAGGGAACCGCTGAGCGGTTTCTCCCACAAATTGACGCAGAATCGTTCGGCGTGTCGTTGACTGTGGAGGGATGTGGAGTAATGTGGAGGACGTAAGAGGGTAGTGGCAGCACAGGGGACGTTGGGCTTCCTACGAACAGACAGGCGGTGGGCCGTGTTTCTCGGCACACATTCGCCGCGTCTGGACGAAAAAGGTCGAATCATCCTTCCCGCGAAGTTCCGTGAGGAGCTTGCCGGCGGGCTGGTTCTCACAAGGGGCCAGGAACGTTGCATCTACGTCTTCAGTGAGGCGGAATTCGGCCGGGTTCACGAGCAAATGCGGGAGGCTCCAATCTCCAACAAGCAGGCTCGCGACTACATCCGGGTTTTCCTCTCTGGAGCCTCCGACGAGGTACCTGACAAGCAGGGGCGCGTGACGATTCCGCCGGCGCTCCGGGAGTACGCAGGACTCGGCCGGGAACTCGCCGTTATCGGTGCAGGAACCCGGGCTGAGATCTGGGACGCCCAAGCCTGGAACGAATACCTCGCCGAAAAGGAAACGGCCTTCTCGGAGACCGACGATGCCATACCGGGGATTCTCTGAAGCCCCACAGGAACCACGCAGCACCGCACGATTCTTGACCGAGATCTCCAGCCGCCCATCCCGCGGATCTTCCTGGCTCACTTCCCCGGAGCCAGGCGGACGCAGGATAGGCGCGGATGGGGATCTGGATCAAGAAGCGGCGGACACCGACCGCACTCCCAGACGCAGCCGAACCACGAAAGGACGCAGGCATGACGGACCCTGACCAGGCGAAGCCTACGTCCGAACGGCATGTGCCGGTCCTCAAGGACCGGTGCATCAATTTGTTGGCACCCGGGTTCGAGGCGGCCCGCAGCCGTGGGGAGACTCCCGTGGTCATCGACGCCACCTTGGGCATGGGCGGCCACTCCGAGGCCATGCTCCAGCGCTTCCCGGACCTGCACCTGATTGGCATCGACCGCGACGAGGAAGCCCTGGCGCTGGCGGGGGAGAGGCTGAAACCCTTCGCCAGCCGGATTGACCTCGTGCACGCCGTGTACGACGAGATCCCCGAGGTCCTGGCTGATCTCGGTTTCGCGGAGGTCCACGGGGTCCTGATGGACCTCGGCGTCTCCTCACTCCAGCTGGACGAGCGGGAACGCGGCTTCGCGTATTCCTTCGACGCCCCGCTGGACATGCGCATGGACACGAGCCGCGGCCAAACGGCCGCCGACGTCGTCAACAACTACTCCGAAGAGGACCTGGTCCGGATCATCCGGAAATGGGGCGAAGAGAAGTTCGCCGGCCGCATCGCCAACCGGATCGTCGCCGCCCGGGCCGAGAAGCCATTCGCCACCACGGGGGAGCTGGTCGAACAGATCCGCGGCGTTGTCCCCGCCGGCGCCGCAAAATCCGGCGGGCACCCCGCCAAACGCACCTTCCAGGCGCTCCGCATTGAGGTCAACGAGGAACTCGACGTCCTGGAACGCGCCGTTCCGGCAGCCATCGACGCGATCGCCGTCGGCGGCCGCGTCGTGGTCATGTCCTACCACTCGCTGGAAGACAAGATCGTCAAGGGCTTCTTCCAGGCGGGCTCAAAATCCTCCGCGCCCCTCGGGTTCCCCGTAGAGCTCGAAGAGCACAAAGCAGAACTGAAAACCCTGACGAAGGGCACCGAGGTGCCCACCGCCGCCGAAATCGCCGAGAACCCGCGCGCCGCGTCCGCCAGGCTCCGCGCCGTGGAACGCATCAAAGCCAGGAGGGCCGCATGAGCACCGCAGCTGTCAGCAGATTCCCCGTTGCCACAGGCGCGACGGCCCGCGCCCTTCCCGGGCCCACCCCTGGCACCGGCCCGTCCCGGAAGGCGCGGACTCCGCTTTCGCTGGTCCGTTCCGCTCCGCGGAAACGCCGGGCCCCGTTCGTTGTGCTCTGCTTCGGCCTCCTCGCGGTGGCCCTGATGGCCGTGCTGGTCCTGAACATCTCCGTCTCCACCGCCCAGTACCAGCTGGTACAGCTCCGGGGCGAGCAGTCCACCCTGACGAAGCAGAACCAGGACCTCACCCAGCAGGTGCAGAACTTTGGCGCCCCGCAGAACCTGGCGGCCAAAGCCGCCGAACTGGGTATGGTCACCTCCACCGCCAAAGGCCAGATTGACCTCTCCACGCTGACCGTTACGGGCAAGGCCAAGCCCGCGGTCAAGGGAGACGCCGCCGGAGCCGTCATCGCCGCGCCGGCCGTCGCCGGGCAGCTCAGTGTCGTTCCGCCGGCCACCGTCAACGAGCCGCTCGCGAACCGCAAACCCGCCGAGGCAGATTCAAACTCTGCACCCGCCGCCGCCGCGCCCGCCGCCGCTAAGCCCAAGCCGGCCGCGCCCAAACCTGCCGCCCCGGCCGTCGAACTCCACGGTGGCACCGTTCCCGCCCCCGCACAGAAGGTGCCGGGACAGTAAGCAGGACGGACCACCAGCCAAGGCAAGCAGCAAGGAAACATCGTGGCGCAGAACACCGGCAAGGCACGCAAGGCGAAAGCGCCGAGCGCGACCCGGCGGCTGCGGTTGGGCCTCGGCGTTATGCTGACGCTCCTGCTCGTCGTCGGCGGGAAGCTCTTTCTCGTCCAGGGCCTCGACGTCGGGGGCATGGCCGAGGCCGCCCTCCAGAACAGGCTCACACCGGTTGAACTTCCGGCTGAGCGCGGCAGCATCCTGGACGCCAACGGCACGGTCCTGGCCAGCAGCGTCATTCGCTACAACGTCGTCGTGGACCAGCGGGTCAACACCAAAACCGAAACGTTCCGCCGGTTTGACGAAAGAACAGAGGAACTCGTCCAGGTTTCCCGTGACCAGGGCATCTCCGACCTGGCCGCGCTGCTGGGTATGGACGCGTCCGCGCTCAAGGACGCCCTGACCGGCGCGAAGCCCTACTACATCGTGGCCAAAGACGTGAAGCCTGACATCGAGGACCGCATCTCCAAACTGCAGATCCCGGGCATCGTCACGGTGGGCACCAGCAAGCGGGTGTACCCCAACGGCTCGGTGGCCGGCGGGATCGTCGGCTTCCTGCAGGACGGGACCACCGGCCAGGCCGGCCTCGAGCAGACCCAGGACGAAATCCTCAAGGGCACCCCCGGAAAACGGCTCTTCGAAATCGGCGCCGACGGACTCCGTATCCCGGTCGGCGTGGACCAGCTCACGCCAGCCGTGAACGGCAAGGACATCAAGCTCACCCTGAACTCGGACCTGCAGTACTTCGCCCAGCAGGCCATCCAGAGCCAGCGGGACAAACTCAGCGCCGAGTGGGGGGTCGTGATTGTCCAGGACATCAAGACCGGCGACATCATCGCCATGGCGGACACCAACTCCCCGGACCCCAACGATCCGGGCAAAGTCGACGCGCAGGACCGCGGCGTCCGTGCCGTGACCGCCGCCTATGAGCCCGGCTCGGTGGAGAAAATGATCACGGCCGCAGCCCTGATCGAGGAGGGCAAGTCGAGCCCGCTGGACACGTTCACCATCCCGCCGTCGTACACCGTGGACGGGCAGACATTCAACGACGCCTTCTCCCACGGCACCGAGGACCGGACCCTGGCCGGCATCCTGGGCTGGTCGATGAACACCGGTACGGTGATGGCCGGCCAGCGGCTCAGCAAGGAGCAACGCTATAACTGGCTGAAGAAGTTCGGCATCGGGGAGGCGCCGGACATCGGCCTGCCCGCCGAGGCCAAGGGCATCCTGACGCCGCACGATCAATGGGACGGCCGCCAGGAGTACACCGTACTGTTCGGCCAGGGCGTCTCGCAGTCCACGCTCCAGACGGTCCGGGCTTTTCAAAGCGTCGCCAACGACGGCGTAATGCTCCAGCCGCGGCTGATCGACAGCTACATCACCCCCGACGGCGTCGAGGAGAAGGTGCCCGCGCAGGCGCCCCGGCAAATCGTGTCCGCGGCCACTGCCAAGCAGGTGCGGGACATCCTCGAGAGCGCCGTCACGGAGGGCCAGATCAAGGAAGCAGGGCTGGACGGCTACCGGGTCGGGGCGAAGACCGGCACCTCGCAATCGCCCTGCGACGACGGGACGGCCGGGTTCTGCGGCTTCACGGCGTCGATGGTGGGGATGGCGCCGATGGACGATCCGCGGTTTATTGTTGAAGTGGTCCTGCAACGGCCCAAAGGCGATATCTACGGAATCTCGAACGGGCCGGTCTTCCGGTCCGTGATGAGCCAGGCGCTGCGGACGTACAACGTCCCGCCGTCCAAAGGCCAGCCCGTCAGGCTGCCGCAGTACGCCAAGTAGCACCCGCGCGAGAACCAGCACCAGCCCGTCCACGAACCTGTTCCGGGAAAATGAGCCTGCGGGCCGGAGTACTCCTCCATGCGCAGCGCCAGATCCACCAGCACCACCAACGGAGATGCACGTGTCAGATCAGAATGCCCCCGGCGCTTCCGCCGCGCCGTCCGGCCCCGGGTCCACCCCGGGGTTCCGGCCAACTGCGGTTGCCGCAGTGCAGCTGGCATCCATCGGCGAGGCGATCGGCGTCGTGGTCCCAGGGGCTTCCGGCTCCGTCCCGGTTACCGGGATTTCCCTGAACTCCCGCGCCGTGCAGCCCGGCGACCTCTACGTCGCCCTGCCCGGCGCGAGCCGGCACGGGGCCGATTTCGTCTCCCAGGCGGTGGAGGCCGGTGCGGCCGCCGTGCTGACGGACGACGCCGGCGCACGCCTGCTGGCGTTCTCACACGACATCGCCGTCCCGGTGCTGCTGGCCGAGGAGCCCCGCAGCCTCGTGGGCGGCCTGTCGGCCCTGATCTACCGGAGCCGGCCGGAGGACGCCCCGGCACCGGCCCTCTACGGTGTGACAGGCACCAACGGGAAAACCACCACCACGTACTTCATCAACGCCCTCCTGCAGGCCCTCGGGCAGAAGACGGGACTGATCGGCACCATCGAGATCCTGGCCGGCGGTGCGCCGATTCCGAGCCTCCTCACCACGCCCGAGTCCACCGATGTCCATGCCCTGCTGGCCCTCATGCGCGAACGCGGCCTTGACGCGGCCTCGATGGAGGTCTCCTCGCACGCGATCTCCTTCCGGCGCGTGGACGGTGTCGTGTTCGACGTCGCCGGCTTCACCAACCTGACGCAGGACCACCTCGACCTGCACGGCAGCATGGATGAGTACTTCCAGACCAAAGCGCAGCTCTTCACACCCGGGCGGGCCAGCAAGGCAGTGGTGACCGTGGACGACGACTGGGGCGCCCAGCTGGCCGGTGCCGCAGCCATCCCGGTCACCACGCTGTCCACACACGCGGCCGCGGGAGCGTTGGTGGCGACGGGGGAGCCGGCAGCAGCGGACTGGACCGTCAGCCGGCAGGCCCCGCACGGACTCGGCACCGACTTCACCCTCCGCCACCGCGACGGCACGGAACTGCGGGTCCACACCGGGCTGCCCGGGAGCTTCAACGTGGCCAACGCCGCGCTGGCAACGGTGATGGTGCTCGCGGGCGGCCACGACGCGGCCGCCGTCCAGGCGGCCCTCGACGCCGCCGACCCCTTCACGGTCGCCGTCCCGGGCCGCATGCAACTCGTCTCCACCGCCCCCGCCGCGGTGGTGGATTTCGCCCACAACCCGGATGCCCTGGCCCGGGCACTTGACGCTGTCCGGTCCCCGGAACCTGGGTCCCGCGTGATCGTCGTCTTTGGTGCCACCGGCCAACGCGACCAGGGCAAGCGTCCCGCCATGGGTGCCATCGCCGCCCGCCGCGCGGACACCGTGATCATCAGCGACGACGACCCGCACGACGAGGACGCCGCGGCGATCCGCGCCGACGTCATGGCGGGCGCGGTCGAAGCGAAGGAACGTGAGGGCCTGGACTGCAGCATCATCGAAGTTTTCCCCCGCGATGCCGCCATCCGGAAAGCCGTGGAACTCGCGGGCCCGGCGGACACCATCCTTGTCGCGGGACGCGGCCACGAAGTGTGGCAGGAGGTCAAGGGCGTCAACCTCGCCCTTGACGACAGGGTGGAGCTCCGCTCCGCCTTGACAGCTCGGGGATTCACCGTTCTCGAAGACCAGCGGATAGAGTCCTAAACCGACATGATTGCATTTACCGCGGCGGAAATCGCCGACATAACCAACGGCCGCCTGGCCGCCGAGCCGGGGATCACCCCCGGCTCCGTGGTGACCGATTCCCGGGAAGCGGCCTCGGGCTCCCTCTACGTGGCCAAACCGGGGGAGACGGCCGACGGCCACGACTTCGTTGCCGCCGCCTTCGAACGCGGCGCCGTGCTGGCGCTGGTGGAACACGACGTCGCCAACGACGCCGGGGTCAACTACCCCGCCGTCGTGGTCCAGGATTCGGTCCTCGCGATGGGCGCCCTTGCGGCGGAGGCCGTCCGGCGGATCCGCGCCAGCCGCGCCGCCGCCGGCGCGACGCTGACCGTCATCGGGATCACCGGATCCGCCGGCAAAACCACCACCAAGGACCTGCTGGCGGGAATTCTCGCCGCCGAAGGAACCACCATTGCCCCGCAGGGCTCCTATAACGGCGAAGTCGGCGTTCCGCTCACGGTCTTCAAAGCCGGCGTCGACACCCGTTATCTCGTGATCGAGATGGGCGCCACGGGGGTAGGCCACATCAGCTACCTTGCGGACATGGTCCGCCCCGACATCGGCGTGGTTCTTGGCGTCGGTACCGCCCACGCCGGGGAATTCGGCGGCGTCGAGAACATTGCCCTCGCGAAGGGCGAACTCGTCGAAGCCCTGCCATCCACCGGAACCGCCATCCTCAACCTGGACGATGCGCGGGTGGCCGCCATGGCCAAACGAACCCGGGCCACGGTCCTTGGCTACACCGCGCAGGCCGCCCGCGGAGGCGGATCAGACGCAGCCGGTGGGGGAGCAGTCGGTTCAGAATCAGCCGGTGCTGACCTGGTCCGCGCGGAAGGAGTCGGGCTGAATGCCGGCGGCAACCCCGAATTCGAACTTTTCCTGCCCGGCGACACCGCCGGGCACCACGTCTCAGCCAAACTGATCGGGGCGCACCACATCGCCAACCTGCTGGCCGCAGCGGCAGCCGCCCATGCCGCCGGCGTTCCGGCCGCACGGATCGCCGCCTCGCTGAGCGCGCAGACCGCCGCCAGCCGCTGGCGGATGGAACGCACCGAGCGGGCCGACGGCGTCACCGTCATCAACGATGCGTACAACGCCAACCCGGAGTCCATGCGCGCGGCCTTGCGCACGCTTGCGGACCTGGGAAGGGGCCGCCGGACCTGGGCCGTGCTGGGCGCCATGCTCGAGCTCGGCCCCGACTCCATCCGCGAACACATGGCGGTGGGAACGCAGGTGGTCCGGCTCAATATCTCCCGGCTCGTCGTCGTGGGACGCGAGGCCCGTTCGCTCTACGTCTCCGCCGTCAACGAGGGGTCCTGGGGCGACGAATGCGTCTTCGCCGAGACGCCGGAGGAGGCCTACAACCTGTTGCAGGCGGAGCTGGAGCCCGGCGACCTGGTGCTGTTCAAGTCTTCCAACAGCATCGGGCTGCGTCATCTGGGCGATCGGATAGCATTACCCCCACAGGCCCCCGGGACCGCTGCGGGTTCCGCTGAAGGGCAGGCTGCCGAAAAAGCTGCCGGAGACACCGCCGGAACCGCCACTGAAGGGAGTGCGCTGCTGTGATTGCACTGCTGATGGGGGCCGGGCTGGCCTTGCTGTTTGCCTTCCTGGGCACGCCGCTGTTTATCCGCTTCCTGGTCCGGAAGAGCTACGGGCAATTCATCCGGGATGACGGACCCACCACACACCACACCAAACGCGGCACCCCCACCATGGGAGGCACGGTGGTGGTCCTGGCAGTGCTAGCGAGCTACGGCATCACCCACCTCGTGATGTGGATGATCAACCCGGCCTCGCCGGGCCCGTCCGCTTCGGCCCTGCTGCTGCTGTTCCTGATGGTCGGCATGGGGCTGGTGGGCTTCCTGGATGACTTCATCAAGATCTCCAAGCAGCGCAGCCTCGGCCTGAACGCCAAGGCCAAACTGATCCTGCAGGCTGCCGTGGGCATCATCTTTGCGATCCTCGCGCTCTATTTCCCGGACGAGAACGGTGTGACGCCCGCGTCGTACCAGATCTCCCTGGTCCGGGACATCCCGTGGCTGAACCTGGCCTTCGCCGGCACCCTCCTGGGCACCATCCTCTTCGTGCTCTGGTCGAACCTCATCATCACCGCCGCCACCAACGGCGTGAACCTGACGGACGGACTCGACGGCCTGGCCGCCGGCGCCTCCATCATGGTCTTCGGCGCCTACACGCTGATGGGCATCTGGCAGAGCAACCAGTCCTGCGGTTCGCCGCGGCAGGCCGGCTCGGGCTGCTACATCGTCCGGGACCCGCTGGACCTGGCCCTGCTTGCCGCCATCCTCAGCGCGGCGCTGGTCGGCTTCCTGTGGTGGAACACCTCCCCGGCGAAAATCTTCATGGGCGACACCGGATCACTGGCCATTGGCGGCGCCGTCGCTGGCTTCGCGATCCTCTCCCGGACCGAACTGCTGCTCGCCTTCATCGGCGGACTCTTCGTCCTGATCACGCTGTCGGTCATCATCCAGGTGGGCTACTTCAAAATCACCAAGGGCAAACGGTTCTTCAAGATGGCCCCGCTCCAGCACCACTTTGAGCTCAAAGGCTGGGCGGAGGTCACAGTGGTGGTCCGGTTCTGGATCCTGTGCGGACTCTTTGTCGCCGCCGGGCTGGGCATTTTCTACGCCGAATGGGTGGTACTCCTGTGACCAGTCCGATTCCCGCGCCCCTCACCACATCACCCCGGCTTGAGAACCTGGTCACCTGGGACTCCGACTGGGCCGGGCTGCGGGTGGTTGTCACCGGCATCGGGATCTCCGGCTTCGCCGCCGCCGACACGCTGATCGAACTTGGCGCCCGCGTGGTGGTTGTGGACGCTGCCACGGGACCGAAAGCCCAGGCCCAGGCGGACACCCTGCGGATCGTCGGGGCCGCCGACGTCCTGCTGGGCGAGGACGCCGTGAACACCATCCCCAAAATCGACGGTGACAAGCCGGACCTGATTGTCACCTCCCCGGGCTGGCGCCCGGACCAGGCCCTGCTCGCGGCGGCAGCCCGGGCCCACATCCCGGTCTGGGGCGACGTCGAACTCGCGTGGCGGGTCCGGGAACGCAAGGGACGCAAGACCGCGGACTGGCTCACCATCACCGGCACCAACGGAAAGACCACAACCGTGGGGCTGACCGAATCGATGCTGCAGGCCGCAGGACTCAAAGCCATCGCCGTCGGCAACGTCGGCACACCCATCCTGGACGCCCTGCGCGACCCGGTGGACTACGACGTCTTCGCCGTCGAGCTCTCCAGCTTCCAGCTGCACTGGAGCCATTCCGTCTCCCCGGTGGCAAGCGTCTGCCTCAACGTCGCCGAGGACCATGTGGACTGGCACGGATCCTATGCGTCGTACCTGGCGGACAAGGCGAAGGTCTACGAAAACACCCAAAAGGCGTGCATCTACAACGCCGAGCAGATCGAAACCGAACGCATGGTGGAAGACGCCGACGTCGTCGAGGGCTGCCGGGCGGTGGCCTTCACCACCGTCACGCCGGCCGTCAGCATGCTCGGCGTCGTCGAGGGCCTCCTGGTGGACCGCGCCTTCATCGCCGAGCGCAAGGACAGCGCCGCCGAGCTGGCGTCCGTAGCGGACCTCGGCGCCGTCGCGCCACGCCACATGGTGGCCAATGCCCTGGCAGCGGCGGCCCTGGTCCGGGCCTACGGCGTGGAGCCGTCCGCCGTCCGCAAGGGCCTGCTGAACTACCTGCCGGGGGACCACCGCATCCAGCTCGTCGCCCGGCACGAGGGCGTCCTCTGGGTCAATGACTCCAAAGCCACCAACCCGCATGCAGCCGCGGCATCCCTCTCCGCGTTCGAAAACGTCGTGTGGATAGCGGGCGGGCTGTCCAAAGGCGTGAACTACGAGGCGCTGGTCCAGGAGCACGCCCGCCGGCTCAAGGCTGTGGTCCTGATCGGGGCGGACTCCAGCGATCTGCGCTCCGCGCTGCAGCGACACGCGCCGGATGTCCCCGTGATCGGCGAGGCGAAGGGCGAAACTGAAGACGTGCAGACTGCCGGTACGGCCGACGCCCAAGCAGGACCATCACCGATTTTCGGTGAGACTGTGATGGCCCGGGCCGTTGCTGCGGCGGCGCAGCTTGCCGCCTCCGGGGACACTGTGCTCCTGGCCCCGGCGGCTGCATCCATGGACCAGTTCTCTTCCTACGCTCACCGTGGCGACGCCTTCATCGAAGCTGTCCGCGAGCTCGTGGAAGGGCAGGCTCAGACCAGCGAGGAGTAACTATGGTCAGCACGCCCACACGTTCGCCCGCGGCCTCACCGGCCGCAACCAAGCCGACGGCGGCCAGGACGGCGCCAGCCCAGGCACCCTCAGGCCCTCAGGCGGCCGGCCGCAAGGTCCGGGACTGGTACCGGGGGTTCTGGTCCGCCCTTGAAGGAACGGGCAAGTCCCGCAACGGATCCACGTACTACCTGATCCTGGGTTCCACCCTCGCTCTGACGGCGATCGGCATCATGATGGTGCTCTCCGCCTCGAGCGTCGAGGCCATCGCAGCGGGGGAGTCGCCGTACACGGCGGCGCTCAAGCAGGGGCTGTTCGCCGGGATCGGCCTGTTTGGCATGTTCCTGCTTTCCCGGGTCAACGTGGTCTGGCTCAAGCGCGGCGCCTGGATCGCCATCATCGTCGCGTTCGTCCTGCTGGTGCTGGTGCTGGTCATCGGCCGCAGCGCCCTCGGCAACAAGAACTGGATCGACGTCGGGCCCTTCACGTTCCAGCCGTCCGAGGCGGCCAAACTGGCGCTTGCCCTCTGGATGGCCACCGTGCTGGACCGCAAGGCCAAGCTGCTGTCCCAGGCAAAGCACGCCCTGGTCCCCGTGGTGCTCCCGGGCGCCGCCGGAATTGTCGGGCTCATCCTGATGGGCAACGACCTTGGCACCGCCATGATCGTCATGATGATCACGGCGGCCGCCCTGTTCTTCGCCGGGGTGCGGCTGTACCTGTTCGGGATCGCCGGCGTCATCATCGCCGCGGGCACCGCCGTCATGGCCATCACGAGCCCCAACCGCGTCT
Organism: Arthrobacter sp. 001422645; assembly: GCF_059816125.1. Lineage (NCBI taxonomy): Bacteria > Bacillati > Actinomycetota > Actinomycetes > Micrococcales > Micrococcaceae > Arthrobacter > Arthrobacter sp. 001422645. Next base: position 70,266 of record NZ_JCBANT010000016.1, read on the forward strand.
GCCGCATCCTGTCCTGGACGGGGCAAACCTGCGCGGACGGCTCCGACCTGAACTACCAGTCGACCAACGGCCTGTACGGTCTGGCTTCCGGCGGGTGGTTCGGGGTAGGGCTGGGGCAGAGCCGGCAGAAGTACAGCTGGATCCCGGAAGCACACAATGACTTCATCTTCGCCATCATCGGCGAGGAACTGGGACTCGTCGGAACCCTCGTGGTGCTGGTGCTCTTCGCCATCCTCGGCACCGCCATCTACCGGGTGGTTGTGGCCCAGAAGGACATGTTCCACCGCGTCCTGGCCGGCACCATCATGGTCTGGCTGCTGGGCCAGGCGACGGTCAACATGGCCGTGGTCACCGGGCTGGCCCCCGTGGTGGGAATCCCGCTCCCTTTCATTTCCTACGGCGGCTCGGCCCTGCTCATGTCCCTGTGCGCAATCGGCGTAGTGTTGTCCCTGGCCCGGGCACAGATGGCGCCGGGCCTCCAGCCGAAACGGCTCTTCCGGTTCGGCCCGGCCGGGCTGGCGGCGTCGCTGCGGAAGCGGATCGCGGCACGCGGCGCAGCGACGGCCACAACCGGCAACGCAGTCAAGACAGCCGGCACAACTTCCGGTAAAACAGCCAAGACCGCACACCGGACCGCAGCCGGCAACGAAGCCAGGAAACCGCCTCCCAACACGTCGGCCCGTACCGCGCCAACCACCAGAACGCCGGCTGCCACAACGCCGGCCGCCAGGACGCCGTCCACCCGAACTCCCGCCCCCAGAAATCCCGCACGAAAGCGCAATAGGCCTTTATGAACACCGAGTCGTCTTTGTCCGTCGTCCTTGCCGGCGGCGGAACAGCCGGACACATCAGCCCGCTCCTGGCCATCGCGCACGCCCTCCGCGAGGCCCGCCCCGACGTGCGGCTGCTGGCCGTAGGAACACCAGGCGGCATGGAAGCCCGCTTGGTACCGGCCGCAGGGGTTGACCTCGCCACGATCAGCCGGGTCCCTTTCCCCCGACGGCCCTCGCTGGACCTGTTCCGGCTACCCGGACGGCTGGCGGGCGCCGTCAAGCAGGCCGGTGTCATCCTTGAGGACGCCCAAGCGGACGTCCTGGTGGGCGTCGGCGGCTATGTCTGCACACCGATGTACTTCGCGGCGTGGCGCCGTAAGATCCCCATTGTCATCCACGAGGCGAACACACGCCCCGGGCTGGCGAACCGGGTGGGAGCACGGCTGGGCGGACACGTTGCCGTGGCGTTCGCAGCGACCAGGCTGGGCGCCTCCCGGCACGTCGGCATGCCGATGCGCGGGGAGATCTCAAGCCTCGACCGGACCGCTGCCAGGGCCGCGGCGCGGGCAGCCCTGGGACTGGACCCGGACCGTCCGGTCCTGATCGTGACCGGCGGCTCCTCGGGCGCCCAGAGCATCAACCGCACCATTGCGGCGTCGGTCGGCCTCCTGGCGGAGTCCGGCATCCAGACCCTGCACATCACCGGGCGGGACAAAGCCGTCCACGACGTCGACGGCAAGCCACTCGCTGCACGCGGCTACCAGCAGCGCGAATACGTCGACGGCATGGAAACGGTGTACGCCGCGGCGGACCTGCTGCTGGCCCGCTCCGGCGCCGCGACGGTCTGCGAGGTCGCCGCCGTCGGCGTTCCGGCAGTTTTCGTTCCGCTGCCGATCGGCAACGGCGAACAGGCGCTCAACGCCGCCGGCCTCGTCGAAGCGGGAGGCGCCCTACTCGTGGAGGACAGCACGTTTTCTCCCGCCTGGGTCCGCGAGCACATCATCCCGCTGCTGCAGGATCCGGACCGGCTCGCCAGAATGGCCGCAAGCGCCGAAAAGCTCGGGATCCGTGACGCCGACCAGCGCATGGTAGGCCTCGTCCTGGAAGCGGCCCAGGTAAACCCACCATCAGCAAAGCCCTCGAAGCAGCACGGCAGGAAGCGGTAGAGGAATGACCCAGCCCGAACACCAGCACACCACCACGGCCACCCGCACGGCGGCGTCCCTCGGCCGGGTGCATTTCATCGGCATCGGCGGCGTGGGAATGTCCGCCGTGGCCCGCATCATGGTGGCCCGCGGGCTGCCGGTCAGCGGCTCCGACGCCAAGGACCTGCCGGTCATGGCAGACCTTGCCGCGGCCGGCGCCCGGATCTGTGTCGGCTACGACGCCGCCAACCTGGGCGACGCGCAGAGCGTGGTGGCGGGCTCAGCCATCCGCCCGGACAACCCCGAACTGGCAGCGGCGCGGGCCGCCGGGCTGCCGGTGCTCCACCGCTCCGAGGCACTCGCGGCCGCGATGGCGCAGGACACCGCAGTGACGGTGGCCGGCACACACGGCAAGTCCACCACCACGTCAATGATTGCCGTCCTCCTGCAGGGCGCGGGCCTGGACCCGTCGTTCGCCATCGGCGCGAACGTGCCCGCACTGGGCGTCAACGCCGCCAGCGGCAGTACCCCCATCTTCGTCGCGGAAGCGGACGAATCCGACGGGTCCTTCCTGAACTACCGCCCGCAGATCGCCGTCGTCACCAACGTCGAACCGGACCACCTCGACCACTACGGCACCGCCGAGGCCGTCTACGCCTCCTTCGACCGCTTCACCGCACTGCTCCCGGCCGACGGAGTCCTGGTTGCCTGCGCGGACGACGCCGGAGCCAGGGCCCTGGCCCTGCGGACGCTCGAGCGCGGCAACACCCGCGTGGTGCTCTACGGCACCGGCGATGACGCCCATCTTGTGCTGCACGACGGAGGCCCGGGAGACGTTGCCATCAGCACTCCCGCCGGCCGCTTCCCCCTCGAGCTGCACGTTCCCGGACGGCACAACGCCCTCAACGCGGCGGCGGCGTTCGCCGTCGCCCTTGAACTTGGCGTGGATCCCGCGGTTGCCGCCAGCGCCCTGTCGCACTTCACCGGGGCATCCCGGCGCTTCGAATTCAAGGGTGAGGGCCGCGGCATCCGGGTCTACGACGACTACGCGCACCACCCCACCGAAGTGCGGGCGGCCCTGTCCGCGGCACGGTCGGTGGCCGGCGGCCACAAGCTGCACGTCCTCTTCCAGCCGCACCTGTTTTCCCGGACCCGGGAATTCGCCGAAGAGTTCGCCGCGGCCCTCAACACCGCGGACACGGCCCTGGTCCTGGACATCTATCCCGCCCGCGAAGATCCGATTCCGGGCGTGAGCAGCCAACTGATCGCCGCGCACCTTGGCGCCGGCGGGAGGCTCGTCGGACCGGGCACGGAGGCAGTGCAGTCCCTTGTGTCCGCCGCCGGGCCGGGGGACATCGTGCTCACCATCGGCGCCGGCGACGTCACGGCCTACGGGCCGCTGATCGTTGCAGCCCTGAACGACCGCGCTGACCTGAACGACAGGGCTGACCTTAACGACGGAGTGCCCGGTGCCTAGCACCCGCCGCCCCGGCTACACGGCGGGCGCACGCCGGTCCCCGTCAGGGAACGGGGCCTCGGCGACGCCGGACGTCATTTCGGCGTCCAAAGACAGCAGGGACAGCCCTGGGAGCACAGACAGGGCAAACGGCCCCGAATCCGGCACCCCACGCGCCGCGTCGGGACCCGCAGCCGGAGCCGCAGCGAAACAGGCGGCCCTGCCGGCCCGGGACAACGTGCTGTCCTTCCCCGAACCAAAGGCCAGGCGCCGCAAACGCATCGTCGTGGGCACCATCGCCACCCTGGCGGTGCTGGTCGCGGGGATCGTCGCCGGGGCTGTCTACTCTCCGGTCCTCGCGCTGCAGACAGTGAGCGTGGAGGGGACGAAACTGCTGACGGCGGCCCAGATCCAGAAGGCCCTCGCCCCGCTACAGGGCAAGCCCCTGCCGCAGATCAGCGACGGCGACGTCGCGGCCCTCCTGAAACCGCTGGTCCAGGTCAAAGCAGTCACCACCCAGGCCCGCCCGCCGTCCACGTTGCAGGTCAAGGTGACCGAACGCGTGCCGGTGGCCCTGGTCAAACAGGGCAAGGCCCACCAGCTGGTGGACGCCGACGGTGTGAAGCTCAGCGACTCCGCCGACCCGGCGGCGATTAAGCTGCCGGTCATCGACGGCGGAGGCGGCACGCTGCCCAAGGACCTGTTCCATGCCATCACCGGGGTCTTGGGCGCGCTGCCCGCCGATGTGCTGGCCCGGCTTTCCAACGCCTCGGCGAAGTCGGTGGACGCCGTTGAACTCAAGCTCGTGGACGGCCAGACGATCGTGTGGGGCAACGCGGGGGACAAGGAGCTGAAGGCCAGGGTCCTCGAGGCCCTGCTGAAGGTGCCTGCGGACCCGGCCAACCCGGTCCGGATCTACGATGTCAGTGTGCCGCGGCACCCGGTCACCCGATAGCTGCCGATCACTTGGCAGCGGAACGGCGGGGCGGCAGGAAGACACCAAAAGAGGCGATTTCAGCGGTATTACCGCGACACGCGGCGCCGGTTATTGAATGTCATCACACAAGGAAATAGCGTCACAGCATGAGTTACTTGACATAACTATAACCTTCAAGTCGAAGGTTAAGGTTCAAAGCTTCAAGCCCGACTCCATCAGTTTTCGCAATAGAACACGAACAAGGGACACGTAACGTGGCAGCTCCGCAGAATTACTTGGCCGTCATCAAGGTCGTCGGCATCGGCGGCGGTGGCGTGAACGCAGTCAACCGCATGATCGAGGTCGGTCTTCGCGGCGTCGAGTTCATCGCGGTCAACACCGATGCGCAGGCATTGTTGATGAGCGATGCAGACGTCAAGCTCGACATCGGGCGTGAGCTGACGCGCGGCCTGGGAGCCGGTGCGAATCCTGAGGTGGGCCGGCAGGCTGCCGAGGACCACGCCGAGGAAATCGAAGAGGTCATCCGCGGCGCTGACATGGTGTTCGTCACCGCCGGCGAGGGTGGCGGCACCGGCACCGGCGGCGCGCCCGTCGTGGCCCGGATCGCACGCTCCCTCGGTGCGCTGACCATCGGCGTCGTCACCCGCCCGTTCACCTTCGAAGGCCGCCGCCGCGCCGGCTCCGCGGAGGCCGGCATTGACGCCCTCCGCGATGAAGTGGACACGCTCATCGTCATCCCGAACGACCGCCTGCTGTCCATCAGTGACCGCAACGTCTCCGTCCTGGACGCGTTCCGTTCCGCCGACCAGGTCCTGCTGTCCGGTGTCCAGGGCATCACCGACCTGATCACCACCCCCGGCCTGATCAACCTTGACTTCGCCGACGTCAAGTCCGTGATGCAGGGTGCAGGTTCGGCCCTGATGGGCATCGGCTCGGCCCGGGGCGAGGACCGCGCCGTCAAGGCTGCGGAGCTGGCCATCGCCTCGCCGCTGCTGGAAGCATCCATTGACGGCGCCCACGGCGTCCTGCTGTCCATCCAGGGCGGCTCGGACCTGGGCCTCTTCGAAATCAACGAGGCTGCACGGCTGGTCCAGGAAGTCGCCCACCCCGAAGCCAACATCATCTTCGGTGCGGTCATCGACGATGCGCTCGGCGACGAAGCGCGCGTTACCGTCATTGCCGCCGGCTTCGACGACGTCAAGGCGACCTCGCCGTCCATGGACCAGTCCCTTCCGCAGGCGGCACCGCAGCGCCCGGCGGCCCCGGCCGCAGCCCCGGCTCCGGTCCAGGCTCCGTCCTCGGCCCAGGTCCAGCCGCTGCACGCCACGGTTGGTGCCTCCGGTTACGGCGGCTGGGGCCAGCAGCGTCCGTCCGCGGTCCCTGCAGACTCCGGATTCGACGTCGACCTTCCGTCCGTCGTGGAGCCGGACCTGTCCGGCCGCCACTCCGACGACCTGGATGTCCCCGACTTCCTCAAGTAGGTCCTGAAGCACCATGGCACTGCCGGATGGCAGTGCCATGGTGCTTTCTCGTAGGATCGTAGTTCTGTAAACACGTTCGGCAACGATCTGGGGTTTTGAATGTTCTCGTGGCGGGCCGAAGTACGGCCGGGCGTCTGGGTGGCTTTTACCGACGCCGCAGCCGGCAACCTGGCGCTCCATGTCGGCGACAGCCCGTTGGACGTCCGGCGCCGGCGCGGGGACGTCGCAGCCGCCGCGGGGCTCGCCGGCCGGCCCTTCCGGTACATGAACCAGGTCCACGGCAACGAGGTGGCCGTCATCGGCGCCGCGACGGCGGCCGGCCGCCGTGTTGCTGCCCCCGACGCTGACGCCCGTGTTGCTGCCCCTACCGCTGACGCCATGGTCTCCCTGGGGGAGCCCCTGGCCGTGATGGTGGCGGACTGTGTGCCGGTTGTCCTGGTGGGGGACCGGGCCGACGGCGAAACTCCGGTACTCGCCGTGGTGCATGCCGGCCGCCCCGGCGTTGCCTCCGGTGTCGTCCCGGCCGCCATCACGCGGATGCGGGAACTGGGCGCGGCCCGGCTCAGCGCCTGGATTGGCCCGTCCGTCTGCGGACGATGCTACGAGGTCCCCGAGGACATGCGCCGCGATGTCGCCGCCAGGGTGCCCGCCGCATGGTGCACCACGGCCCGGGGCACACCGGGCCTGGACCTGCCGGCCGCCGTCCGCAGCCAACTGCAGGACGCCGGCGTGGCGGTCGAATACTCCGGCAACTGCACCCTGGAAGACGAACAGCTGTTCTCCTACCGCCGCGACCCGGACACCGGGCGATTCGCCGGACTCGTGTGGACGGACCGAGCCGATGAATGAACACCCCAATACGCAGCAGCCCGACGGCGGTCACACTGATCCGCGGCTCGACCAGCTCCGGGAGCGGCTCGCCGCCGTCCGGGAACGGATCAGCAGCGCCGCTGCCGCAGCCGGCCGGGCGGAATCGCCGCCGCAGCTGATCGTGGTCACCAAATTCCATCCTGCCGAGGACGTCCGGCGGCTCGCCGCCCTGGGCGTCACGGACGTGGGCGAGAACCGGGACCAGGAGGCCTCGGAGAAAGCGGCCGCACTGGCCGGGCTGGAGCTGCGCTGGCACTTCATCGGCCAGCTTCAGAGCAACAAAGCCAAATCTGTCGTGAAGTATGCCCATGCCGTGCACTCCGTGGACCGGCTCCCGCTGGCCGGTGCCCTGGCCAAGGCCATGGCCGCCGAACAGGAACGTACCGGGCGGGCGCCGCTGGAGTGCTTCATCCAGGTGAGCCTCGACGACGACGCCGGCGGACACCGCGGAGGCGCACTTCCGGCGGACGTCCCGGCACTGGCCGAGCAGTTGGCCGGCTCGGCCGGCATCCGCCTCGCGGGCGTCATGGCCGTCGCCCCCTTCGGCGCGGATCCGGTCCCGGCCTTCGAGAAACTCGCGGAGCTCTCGGCGCGCCTCACGGCAGTCCACCCCGGCGCCACGGGAATTTCCGCGGGCATGAGCCAGGACCTGGAACAGGCCGTCCGCCTGGGGGCGACACACCTTCGCGTTGGCTCCGATATTCTCGGTCCGCGTCCGGCGTTGCGGTAGGTTCAACGTATTGGAAGGTAATGGCGGGGATTCCAAGGCTGCTTAGTCATTGATCGGCCCGCTCACGGACACGATTAGGAGTCGACCATGGCCGGCGCTCTGCGCAAGACAATGATCTATCTTGGGCTCGCCGACGGCGACGAACACTACGAGTCCGAACACCAAACATCGCACAAGGATGAGGACGATTCCATGGAGCATGACCGGGAAGAGCGCCGTGCACCGGCGCCTGTCCGCGAGGTCCCCAGGGAAGAGCCCTACGCCGCTGAAGAGGAATATCGCGCACCTGTGACACCCATTAAGCGAGCGGCATCGAGCCGCGAAGATCACACCGGGCTCCGCCAGATCACCACGATCCACCCGCGGTCCTACAACGATGCCAAACTCATTGGTGAAAGCTTCCGTGACGGCATCCCCGTCATCATGAACGTCACTGACATGGGCGAGGCGGATGCCAAGCGGCTCGTCGACTTCTCCGCCGGGCTGGTCTTCGGACTGCGCGGCAGCATCGAGCGCGTGACGAACAAGGTCTTCCTGCTCTCGCCGTCGTACGTCGAAGTCATCGGCGATGACAAGAAGGTCAGCGAGACACAGGCGAGCTTCTTCAACCAGAGCTAGTCCGGATTCTGCCCAAGGATGCCAGGCGGGGACACCCTGCCTGGCATCCTTGCTGAATTATCCGTGTTGAAATAGAGGCGTAACTATCAAGAGGACACTGCGGTATCCGGAATGAACATGGAGATATGAGATAACTCATGGGAATTGTTTTCGGACTTGTCTATATCGCACTGCTGTTGTTTTTTGTTGCCCTCATCGTCCGCCTGGTCTTCGACTGGGTGCAGATGTTTGCGCGGAGCTGGCGGCCGCGCGGCGTGGCGCTCGTCACCGCCCACGCCGTGTATTCGGTCACAGACAAACCCCTCAAACTGCTCCGCCGGCTCATTCCGCCGCTGCGGCTGGGCGGAATCTCGCTGGACCTTGGCTTCCTACTCCTGTTCGTGGCAGTCACCATCGCCATGGGAGTGGCCAAGTTCCTGGTCGTGTCCCAGCCCATCACGGCGTAGCCGGGCGGCGGACCTGGTCCGCGGCCCAAACTGATAGAAACTCCGGTTTGACACTGCGGTGTTGAATTAGAGGAACCAGACCATATTTAGGTACCGTAGTTTTGACGGCCGGAAGGCCTACTGACTAACTAGACCAACGAGGTGACCAGATGGCTTTGACGCCAGAAGACGTTGTCAACAAGCGCTTTCAGCCGACCAAGTTCCGCGAAGGCTACGACCAGGACGAAGTTGATGACTTCCTGGACGAGATCGTCGTCGAACTGCGACGCCTGAACCAGGAGAACGACGAGCTCCGCAAGAAGCTCGCCGAACTGGGCGCCGGCACGCCTGCCAGCTCCGCCGCCGCGGCTCCCGTCGTGGAAAAGGTCCCGGCACCCGTCAAGGCCGATAAGGACAAGGAAGACCGCGCCAAGGCAGAAGCTGAGGCCAAGGCCGCCGAAGCCGCCAAGGCCGCTGAGGTTGCCAAGAAGAAGGAAGCCGAGCAGGCGGCCGCACCGGCCCGCAGCGCCGCTACTCCGGCTGCCGAGTCCGCTGCAGGGCTGCTGGCCATGGCGCAGCAGATGCACGACAAGCACGTCGCCGACGGCGAGCAGCAGCGCGACAAGATCATCGCCGAAGCGCAGATCGAGGCCAGCAGCCTCGTCAACGATGCCCAGGAGAAGTCCCGCAAGATCCTCGGCGCCCTCGAGCAGCAGCGCTCCGTGCTGGAACGCAAGGTCGAGCAGCTCCGCGGCTTCGAACGCGACTACCGTTCACGCCTGAAGGCCTACATTGAAGGCCAGCTGCGTGACCTGGACGCCCGTGGCTCCGTGGCCGCTCCTGAGGTCGAAGCAAGCTAGGGCCAAAAGCAAAGTATTCTGATAGCCGGTGGCTGAGGATTCCTCGGCCGCCGGCTTTTGGCATTAACCGCAGGTTCCGCCGGCGGCAGTGCCCAAGCAACCAGCTCCCAGTCCCCGCACTGGCCCGTGAACGAAAGCCCTATGACTGACGCATCATCACCTGACGCCGCGCAGCCCGCTGAGTCCGACGAAGCACGTCCCATCAAGCCGCGGCCGCGGCGGGCCCTGCTGCTCTCCTTGTTCTTTGGCCTGGCGGCCTTCGCCTATGCCTTCGACCAGCTGACCAAACTGTGGGTCACCGCCAACATGACCGAGGGGGAGCGGATTCCCGTCCTGCCCCCGCTCCTGCATTGGTACTACATCCGCAACTCCGGTGCCGCCTTCTCCATCGGCGAGAACGTCACCTGGGTGTTCACGATCATCATGACCGCGGTGGCGATCGCCATCCTGCTGCAGCTGCGGAAACTCGGCTCGCTCTGGTGGGCCCTGGCGCTCGGGCTGCTCCTCGGCGGCGCCCTGGGCAACCTCACAGACCGCCTGTTCCGCGAACCCTCGTTCGCCATGGGCCATGTGGTGGACTTCATCCAGTTGCCCAATTTCGCGATCTTCAACATCGCCGACTCAGCCGTAGTGTCCTCGGTAGTGATCATCTGCCTGCTCACGCTGCGCGGGATCTCCCTGGACGGCTCGCACCCCACGAAGGACACAGTGAACCATGACTCCTAGGGACACGGCGCCTGAGCACACGACGCCCGAAGACCTCACGCCCGAAGACCTGGCCACTTCCGGCACACTGCCGGAGGACATCCTGCCGGAGGACGTCGACGACGAATTCACAGCCGACGACACCGGGGCGGGGTCCGCCGCGACACCGGCAGCATCCTTCCGCTTTGTGGTCCCGGACGAACTGGCCGGGACCCGCGTGGATGCCGGGCTGGCGAAGCTCATGGATATCTCCCGTTCGCAGGCCGCCGTGCTGATCGGCGAGGGCAACGTCAGCAGCGGGGACAAAGCGGTCGGAAAATCGCTCAAGCTTGCCCCCGGCACCGTACTCGACGTCGTCGTCCCGGCGCGCCGGGACCCCCTGGAAATTGTGGAGGAAGTCGTGGAGGACCTGACCATCCTGCTGGACGATGACGAATTTGTCGTCATCGACAAACCGGTCGGCGTGGCCGCGCATCCCTCGCCCGGCTGGGTGGGACCCACCGTCGTCGGCGGCCTCGCCGGCCTCGGCTACCGGATCTCGACCTCCGGCGCGCCGGAACGCGCGGGCATCGTCCACCGGCTCGACGTCGGGACGTCCGGGGTGATGGTGGTCGCCAAAACGGAAGAGGCGTACACAGCCCTTAAGCGCGCCTTCAAGGAACGCACCGTGGACAAGGTCTACCACGCCGTCGTCCAGGGCCTGCCGGACCCGCTGGCCGGCACCATTGACGCGCCGATCGGCCGCCACCCGGGCCACGACTGGCGCTTCGCCGTGATTGAAGACGGCCGGGATTCCATCACGCACTACGAGGTCCTGGAGGCGTTCGGCAAGGCGTCGCTGGTGGAAGTCCACCTCGAAACCGGCCGTACGCACCAGATCCGGGTGCACTTTTCCGCCTTGCGCCACCCCTGCGCCGGCGACCTGACCTACGGCGCGGACCCGCGGCTCGCCGCCACGCTGGGGCTCACCCGGCAGTGGCTGCACGCGCGGCAGCTGTCCTTCGCCCATCCCCGGACCGGGGAACAGGTCACCGTCACCAGCGAGTACCCGCAGGACCTGCGGTACGCCCTGGAGGTTCTGGAGTCCGGACAGGCCTGATTGGCTGCCCGGGCTGCGGTCCGCTGCCCGGGTCCCGCGGTGCGATCGGGCGGCGTCCGGAGTGCCGCGCTGAATCGTCCGTGCGCGGCACTAGAATGATTCGGTGACTTCCAGCAACAAATCGTTCGTTCATCTCCACAACCACACCGAATACTCCATGCTGGACGGTGCCGCCCGGCTGGGGGAGCTGTTCGACGAAACCGAACGGCTGGGCATGCCTGCCCTCGCCACCACGGACCACGGCTACCTGTTCGGAGCCTTCGACTTCTGGAAGCGGGCCACGGACCAGGGCATCAAGCCGATCATCGGCGTCGAGGCCTACGTCACCCCCGGAACCGCACGCACGGACAAGACCCGCGTCCGGTGGGGCGAGGAAAACCAGCGCAAGGACGATATCTCCGGCGGCGGTTCCTACACGCACATGACGCTGCTCAGCTACAACAACAAGGGCATGCGGAACCTCTTCCGTGCGTCGTCGATCGCCTCCTTGGACTCGGTCTTCGGCAAATGGCCCCGGCTGGACCGCGAGCTGCTGAACACCTACTCGGAAGGCCTGATCGCCACCACCGGCTGCCCGTCGGGCGAGGTCCAGACGAGGCTCCGGCTCGGCCAGTACCGGGAAGCCGTCGAGGCGGCCGCCGAATTCCGCGACATCTTCGGCGCCGAGAACTACTTCTGCGAACTCATGGACCACGGCCTGGACATCGAGCGGCGCGTCACCGGCGACCTGCTGCGGCTGGCCAAGGAACTAAACCTGCCGCTGGTGGCCACCAACGATCTTCACTACACCCACGAACACGACGCCAAGGCGCACGAGGCCCTGCTGGCCATCCAGTCCGGTTCCACTCTCCTGGAACCGACGTACGACAACGGCGGATCCCGGTTCGCCTTTTCGGGCAGCGGCTACTACCTGAAGTCACCCCAGGAGATGCGGGAGTTGTTCCGGGACCACCCGGAGGCGTGCGACAACACACTGCTGATCGCCGAGCGCTGCGAAGTGTCGTTCAACACCGGGGCCAACTACATGCCCCGGTTCCCCTGCCCGGAAGGGGAGGACGAGACGTCCTGGCTGGTCAAGGAAGTCGACAAGGGACTCCGCTACCGCTATCCCCAGGGCATCCCCGACAAGGTGCGCACCCAGGCCGACTACGAACTGGGCGTCATCAATTCCATGGGGTTCCCGGGCTACTTCCTGGTCGTGGCCGACTTCATCAACTGGGCCAAAAACAACGGCATCCGGGTGGGCCCCGGACGTGGCTCGGGCGCAGGTTCCATGGTGGCCTACGCCATGCGCATCACCGACCTCGATCCGCTGCACCACGGCCTGATCTTCGAGCGCTTCCTCAACCCGGACCGCGTCTCCATGCCTGACTTCGACGTCGACTTCGATGACCGGCGCCGCTCCGAAGTGATCGACTATGTCACACGCAAATACGGCGACGAGCGTGTCGCCATGATCGTCACCTACGGCACCATCAAGACCAAGCAGGCGCTCAAGGACTCCTCACGCGTGCTGGGCTACCCGTTCAGCATGGGCGAGACGCTCACCAAGGCACTGCCGCCGGCCGTGATGGCCAAGGACATCCCGCTCGCCGATATCCAGAACAAGGACTCCAAGCGGTACAGCGAGGCCGGCGACTTCCGGCAGCTCATCGCCACCGACCCGGAAGCCGCCAAGGTGTTCGAGACGGCGCTCGGCATCGAGGGCCTGAAGCGGCAGTGGGGTGTCCACGCGGCCGGCGTCATCATGTCCTCGGACCCGATCATCGACGTCATCCCGATCATGCGCCGCTTCCAGGACGGCCAGGTCATCACACAGTTCGACTACCCGACGTCCGAGGGCCTCGGCCTGATCAAGATGGACTTCCTCGGCCTCCGGAACCTCACGATCATTTCGGACGCCCTCGAAAACATCAAGATGAACCGCGGTGTGGACCTGGACCTGGAGTCCCTGGAGCTCGACGACGCGGCGTCCTACGAGCTCCTGGCCCGCGGCGACACCCTCGGCGTGTTCCAGCTCGACGGCGGCCCGATGCGGTCCCTGCTCAAGCTCATGAAGCCTGACAACTTCGAAGACATCTCCGCCGTGCTGGCGCTCTACCGGCCGGGCCCCATGGGCGCCAACGCCCACACCGACTATGCGCTGCGCAAGAACAAGATCCAGGAAGTCATTCCGATCCACCCGGAACTCGAGGAACCACTCGCCGAGATCCTTGGCGGAACCTACGGCCTGATCGTGTACCAGGAGCAGGTCATGGCCGTGGCGCAGAAGCTCGCCGGGTACACGCTGGGCCAGGCAGACATCCTGCGCCGGGCCATGGGCAAGAAGAAGAAATCCGAGCTGGACAAGCAGTTCGCCGGGTTCTCCCAGGGTATGCAGGACAACGGCTACTCCATGGCCGCGGTCAAGACCCTGTGGGACATCCTCCTGCCGTTCTCCGACTACGCGTTCAACAAGGCACACTCGGCCGCCTACGGCGTGATCTCCTACTGGACGGCGTACCTCAAGGCGCACTACGCGCCGGAGTACATGGCCGCCCTGCTCACCAGCGTCGGCGACGACAAGGACAAGTCGGCCATCTACCTCAACGAATGCCGGCGCATGGGCATCACGGTGCTGCCGCCGGACGTCAACGAGTCCGCCCTGAACTTCACCCCCGTCGGCAACGACATCCGCTTCGGCATGGGCGCCATCCGCAACGTCGGCGTGAACGCCGTCGAGGCCATGGTGGCGGCGCGCGAAAAGGAGGGCGCCTACACGTCCTTCAAGGACTACCTGATGAAGGTCCCGGCCGTGGTGTGCAACAAGCGCACCATCGAGTCCCTGATCAAGGCCGGCGCGTTCGACTCCCTGAACCACCACCGGCGCGCCCTGGCGATGATCCACGAAGAAGCCATCGACTCCGTCATCACGCTCAAGCGCAACGAGGCGATCGGCCAGTTCGACCTCTTCGCCGGGTTCGACGAAGCGGAATCCGAGGCGTCACTGAGCATCGAAATCCCCGATCTGCCCGAATGGGACAAAAAGGACAAACTCTCCTTCGAACGCGACATGCTCGGGCTCTACGTCTCGGACCACCCGCTGCAGGGCCTCGAAGGACTGCTGAGCCAGCACGCCGACCAGTCCATCACCTCGATCATCGCCGAGGACGGCCCGCACGACGGCGCCATCGTCACCATCGCCGGGATGATCACCTCGCTGAGCCGGCGGATCGCGAAAGCCAGCGGCAACGCCTACGCCCGCGCGGAGATCGAGGACCTGGGCGGCTCCGTCGAGGTCATGTTCTTCGGCCAGGTCTACGGCCCCATCGCGTCCGTCCTGGCGGAAGACCTGATCGTGGTGGTCAAGGGGCGGCTGCAGCGCCGTGACGACGGCGCCATCGCCCTGAACTGCATGGAACTCTCCGTCCCGGACCTCAGCGAGGGCCTCAACGGGCCGCTCGTGATCACGGTGCAGACGCACAAGGCGACCGAAGCCGTGGTGACCGAGCTGGGAGACGTGCTGCGGACCCACCGCGGCAAGTCCGAGGTGCGGCTGCACCTGCAGGGCGACTCCCGCGTGGAGGTCATGGGCCTGCCTGTGCATCTGCGGGTCAACCCCAGCCCGTCATTGTTCGGAGACCTCAAGGTGCTCCTCGGTCCCACCTGCCTGGATAACTAATCATCTGCAGGGGGCTCTCCGGCCGCCGAAGTGACAGTTGATGCCCATGCCGCGCAAGGACATGGGCGTTAAGTGTCACCTCGGCGGGTGAAGGCGCGGCTCAGATCTCGTAGTCCAGCGGCACGGGCTGGCCGTAGGAGCCGGAGTGGTAGAGCAGGGGAGCGCCGTCAGCGCCCACTTCACCTTCCACGACCTCGACCACTACCACGGCGTTGTTCTCGAAGGAGAGACGCATCTGGACCTTGCCGATCAGCCAGCCGGCAACATCATTGAGGATCGGCACGTCGTGGGGTCCGAGCGCCCAGTGGTCGCCCTCGAATCGGTTGCTGGTCCGGGCGAAGCGGTCGGCCAGCTCCTGGTTTTCCAGCCCCAGCATGTGGACGCCGATGTAGGTGGTGTTGGCCACGGCCGGCCAGGAGCTCGAGGTCCGGGCCATGTTGAAGGTGAACCGGGGCGGCTTCGCCGAGAGCGATGCCACGGAGGTTGCCGTGAATCCGAAGGGAACACCGTTGAAGTTGGCCGTGATGATGGCCACGCCGGCGGCGTGCCGGCGGAACATCTCCCGAAAAGTTCCCTCGAAGGCTTGGTCCTCTGTGGCCACTGCGATCCAACTCCCTGCTGCGTGTGTGATGTTCCTACCCTGCCAGCGTATTGCTCCTTTGCCCGGTCGCGGTATTTGTTCCACCGGAGGTGACCCGTGGGAACGTCATCCGGGGTCGTACGGTGTCATGTGCCCGGCGCCGGAAAGCTTGTTAAGGTTTGTTGCATGACACAGCCAGCAGTACACGGCCAGCACCCGCACGATGCCCCGCAGAACGTCCGGCCGGGCGACACTGTGCCCGCCGCTTTTCCGGCGGACGCTGCCCCCAGCCACCCGGCGCCGGAGGCGGGTAGGTCCGCCATGTCGTGGCGGAAGGCCGCTGTCATTGCCGCCGCCGGTGTCCCGGTGGGGCTGGTCTGGTGGCTCCTGGCGCCCTCGGGGTTGAACCTGCTCTCGGGCAATCCGGAGCTGCGGAGCGGCGGCAACACGGAAGGGTGGCTGCCCCGGGACCTGGTGCTGGCGGGGCTGTTCCTGCTCGCCGGCTGCATTTCGGGTGCCGTAGCCTCCGGAACCAAGCACCACGGACCGTCCGGGCGGGACGTCCTCCTGGCCGTGGGTGCAGGAGCAGCAGGCGCCCTCGCCGCCTGGGGGACGGGCGTCGTGTGCGGCCTGTGGTGGGGAACCCCGGAGGACACGTCGGCCAGCGCGAGTATCGCGTTTTCCCTGCGGTCCTTGGCCGTTTTGGCAATCTGGCCCGCCGCCACTGCCCTGGCCATCTTCCTGAACACCGTCTTCACCACGACGAAGCCCGAAACAACGGGCGAAACGACAAGTCCGGCTCCGTTGTAACCGGCACGACGTCACGGGCGCGGGACTCTGCGGCGCGGCACGTAAAATGAACGGGTGACCCCTTCAGCTGACAGCACCGTGCCCGCCGTTAATGCGCCCCCGGTACCCGCCGAACTCAACTTCCGCACCGTCGACCTGCGCGGCCAGCGGCTCACCCTCGCCGGGCTCCGTGCCGCGGTTCCCCGCGCGCAGGCAGGCACCAGGGCTGATGCCGAGCAGAAAGTCCTGGACATCATCGACGCCGTCCGCACCCGGGGCTTCGACGCGCTCAGCGAGCTCGCCCGGGCCTTCGACGGCGTGGAGCAGTCGCACCCCCGTGTCCCCGCCGACGCCCTGACGGCGGCGCTGGCCGGGCTCGATCCCGCCGTACGTGCCGCACTGGAAGAGTCCATCAAGCGCGCCCGCCGTTTTGCCGACGCGCAGCGCCCGGCGGACACCGACGTCGAACTCGGCGAAGGCGCGGTGGTCAGCCAGAACTGGGTGCCCGTTGCCCGGGTGGGCCTCTACGTCCCCGGCGGCCTGGCCGTCTACCCGTCCTCCGTGATCATGAACGTCGTCCCGGCCCTCGCCGCCGGCGTCGAATCCATCGCCCTGGCCTCTCCTCCGCAGAAGGACTTCGGCGGACTGCCGCACCCCACCATCCTGGCCGCAGCGTGCCTGCTCGGGATCGACGAGGTCTACGCCATCGGCGGCGCCCAGGCCATCGCGGCCTTCGCCTACGGCATCCCCGGCGCGGGGGACACCGCCGGGCTGGACCCGGTGGACGTCGTCACCGGCCCGGGCAACGTCTTCGTCGCCACGGCCAAGCGCCTTGTCAAGGGCGTCGTCGGCATCGATTCGGAGGCGGGCACCACTGAGATTGCGATCCTCGCAGACGCCACCGCACAGCCGGGACTGGTTGCCGCCGACCTGATCAGCCAGGCCGAGCACGACCCCAAGGCCGCGTCCGTCCTGGTGACGGACTCCGAGGCCCTCGCCGACGCCGTGCGCGTCGAACTGGACCGCCAGGCGGCAGCGACCAAGCACAGCGTCCGGGTCCGGGAGGCGCTCTCCGGCCCGCAGTCGGGCGTCGTATTGGTGGACGACCTCGAACAGGGCATCGCGGCGTGCAACGCCTACGCGGCCGAACACCTGGAAATCATGACGGCGGACGCGGCCGGCGTCGCGGGTCGGATCCGCAGCGCCGGTGCGATCTTTGTGGGGGACTACAGCCCCGTGAGCCTGGGTGACTACTGCGCAGGTTCCAACCACGTGCTGCCGACCAGCGGCACGGCAGCGTTCTCCTCCGGACTGAACGTCACCACGTTCCTGCGAGCCATCCAGGTGGTCAACTACACCCGTGCCGCACTGGAAGAGGTCAGCGGGCACATCGTGAGCCTGTCCGGAGCGGAGGATCTTCCCGCCCACGGCGAGGCCGTCACGGCCCGGTTCTCCGGGGGCCACTAACCACAACATGTAGTAATTACAGGCTTGTTATTCAGCTACATCTAGTCGTAAACTGATGTCGGAGCCAACGGCTCCGAGAATTGCTGGCGTGCTCACGTCGACTGCTGTATTCACGTCGACCAGTTCGGCCGTCTGCTTTGCGACAGGGGAGGAAACAACGTGTATTGCCCGTTTTGCCGCAACCCTGATTCCCGCGTGGTGGACAGCCGGATCGCCGACGACGGCTCGGCCATCCGCCGCCGCCGGCAGTGTCCCGAATGCGGGCGCCGCTTCACGACTGTCGAAACCACCAGCCTCACGGTGATCAAGCGGTCCGGCGTCGGCGAGCCTTTCAGCCGCAGCAAGGTCATCAACGGCGTCCGCAAAGCCTGCCAGGGCCGTCCCGTCACGGAAGACGACCTGGCCATGCTCGCGCAGGAAGTCGAGGAAGCGATCCGCGCCTCCGGCGCCGCCGAGATCGATGCGCATGAGGTCGGCCTGGCCATCCTCAACCCGCTGCAGAAGCTCGACGAGGTCGCCTACCTGCGCTTCGCGAGCGTCTACCAGGCCTTCGAGTCCCTCGAGGACTTCGAAGCCGCCATTTCCCTGCTCCGCCATGAGGCCGAGACCAAGGGGCGCGAAGGCACCAGCCAGCAGAAGAGCCCGCTCTAGTACCAGCGGTCCTCAACCGGCGGAATCTGCCCATAGACTCCGGTGGTGGCAGCGGAGGGGAAGCCGCAGCCACCACCGGCACCACACACAACAAAGAGCTATCACTCCGGGTCGTTCCCAGCGTTCAGAACGACCCGGAGTGATAGCTCTTCTGGCTACCTCGCCTCGTGTGGCTACTTCGCCAGTTTGTGCTTCAGCGCGATTTCGACGGCGGCCCCCACGATGCCGGCGTCGTTTTTCAGTTCCGCCGGGACAATCGGCGTGCGCAGCTGCAGCCGCGGCAGGTATTCGTCCGCGCGCTTGGAGATGCCGCCGCCGACGATGAACAGTTCGGGGGAAAAGAGGAACTCCACATGCGAGAAGTAGCGCTGCAGCAGGACACTGTACTCCTCCCAGCTCAGGCCGTCCCGTTCGCGGGCGACGGCTGAGGCCTTGCTTTCGGCGTCGAATCCGTCAATCTCCAGGTGTCCGAGCTCGGCGTTGGGGACGAGCTTGCCGTCGAAGATGAACGCGGAACCGATTCCGGTGCCGAGGGTGATGACCAGGACGGTGCCCTTCACGAACTCGCCCGCGCCGAAGCGGGCCTCGGCGAGGCCGGCGGCGTCGGCGTCGTTGATGACCTCCACTGGACGGCCCAGCCGGGCAGTCAGCAGGCCATCGATGTCCATTTCCAGCCAGGACTTGTCCACATTGGCGGCGGAGTGGACCACACCGTGTTGGATGATACCGGGGAAGGTGACACCCACCGGCGAGTCGGGGGCCGGCGCCTCGGGGCGGGCGGACAGCTCGGCGACCACCTGGGCGACCACCTCGGCCACGGATTCCGGCGTGGAGGGCTGCGGAGTGGGAATGCGGAGCCGGTCACCGATCAGCTTGCCCTTTTTCAGGTCGACGATCCCGCCCTTGATTCCGGTGCCGCCGATGTCGATGCCGATCAGCGGGGCGTTCTTCTTCGACTTCTCGTCCTTCTTGGCCAATGTGGTTCCGTTCGTGGAAGGGTCAGGGGCAGGGCTAGGAGGGGGCGGCGCAGGGCCGACCGGAGAAGACCGGGATCTTCTCGTGGGAATCAGGGGAGGGTCAGGACTTCCGCGCCGGACTCCGTGACGAGCAGGGTGTGCTCGAACTGCGCGGTGCGTTTGCGGTCACGGGTGACGACGGTCCAGTCGTCGGCCCACATGTCCCAGTCCACGGTGCCGAGTGTCAGCATGGGTTCGATCGTGAACACCATGCCCGTCTCCATCACCGTGTTGTAGGCGGGCGCGGCGTCGTAGTGCGGGATGATCAGGCCGGTGTGGAAGGCCTCGCCCACGCCGTGGCCGGTGAAGTCGCGGACCACGCCATAGCCGAAGCGTTTTGCATAGGACTCGATGGTGCGGCCGATCACGTTGATTTCGCGGCCGGGGGCCACGGCCCGGATGGCCCGGCTCAGGGATTCCTGCGTGCGCTCGACGAGCAGCCGCGATTCCTCGTCGACGTCGCCGACCAGGAAGGTGTAGTTGGTGTCGCCGTGCACGCCGCCGACGAAGGCGGTGATGTCGATGTTGAGGATGTCCCCGTCCTTGACCACGGTGGTGTCCGGGATGCCGTGGCAGATGACCTCGTTCAGTGACGAGCACAGCGACTTGGGAAAGCCGCGGTAACCCAAGGTGGAGGGATACGCGTTGTGGTCGAGCAGGAATTCGTGGCCCACACGGTCGAGCTGGTCCGTGGTGACTCCGGGCTGGATGTGCTTGCCGACCTCCACGATGGCCTGCGCGGCGATCCGTGAGGAGATCCGGATCTTCTCGATGGTCTCCGCCGACTTGATCTCCGAGCCGGTGAACTTGGCCGGTCCGGGCTTGCCCACGTATTCGGGGCGCGGGATCGACGCCGGAACGGAACGTTGCGGGCTGACTGTTCCCGGGACGAGGGTGCCGATGGGTGCAGTCGAGGCTAGAGAAGGCATAGATTGATCATATAAGGCGATGCCGGAGGCAAATAAACAAACGCCAATAAACATCAGCGCAAGGAGCATCAATGCCGGAGTACTGGTACAACGTCAACACACACGAGGTTGAAGAGGACGCCATGTCCGACTGGAGCCAGCTGATTGGCCCCTACAAGACGCGCGAAGAGGCTGAGCACGCCCTCGAGAAGGTCAAGGCCCGCAACGAATCCTGGGAAAAGGGCGACGAGGACGATTAGCCCCCGCGGGTGAGAGTCCGGCCGGCGGTTCTCGTGCGCGTCGCCGCTGGGCCGCCCGGCCGGCCCTTGTGGGCATTCCTGCTGGATTGCGGGGGCTGATTTTCTCACCCGGCGCGGATGAGGGCCTGCCGGTTGGGCCCGGCCATACTGGGAAAATGCCGACGAGCGTTACCCGCACCCGCGGCGCCCGATTCTCCGATCTGGCCAGGCTGGCCGCAGCCTGGGCTGCCTCGACGGTTGCCCTGATTGTCACCGGTGCCCTGTTGCCGGGATTCTCGGCCAGCAGCTGGTGGTCGTACGCCGCCGTGGCCGCGGCAGCCGGCGTCGTCGGCCTGGTCCTCCGCCCGGTGCTGGTGGAGGTTTCGGCGCGGGTGGGCTGGCTGGCGGTGCTGCTTACCGCCCTCCTCGGGCAGGCCCTCATCATGTACGTGGCTATCCTGCTGGTGCCCGGCATCGAGTCGACGGCGTGGACGGCCTTTGCCGCCACCTGGGTGAGTGCGGCCGTGGGCACGCTCATCTCGTGGACCACCACGGCCGGTACTGATGACGGCCTGATCACCTCATTGGCCGGCAGGGCGGGCCGGCAGCAGACGGTGGCCGACCCGGAGGTCGACGGCGTCCTGTTCGTGCAGCTCGACGGTGTCCCCTTCCCGGTACTGCAATGGGCGGTCCAGTCCGGGGCCGTGCCGCATGTGCGGCGCTGGCTGGCGTCGGGGGATTACGTGCTCAGGGAGTGGACTCCGCAGCTGCCGTGCACCACGCCGGCCAGCCAGCTGGGCATCCTGCACGGCACCGTTGACGGGATCCCGGCGTTCCGGTGGTACGACCGTGACCTCAACCGGGTCCTGGTGGCCAACCGTCCGGCGGACGCCCGGGTGATCGAAGAATGGCACAGCACCGGCCGCGGCCTGCTCAGCGACGACGGCGTCTCCATTTCGAACCTGTTCACCGGGGACGCGCCCCGGGCGCTCATGACGATGAGCAGGGTGGAGGTCCAGCGCGGCTCCACGCAAACCCGGCGTGCGTTTGCGTGGTTTTTCACTTCCCCGAACGGTTTTATGCGCAGCCTCACCCGGACCGTCGGGGAGATCGTCAAGGAACGCTGGCAGGCCCGACGTCAGGTCAGGCGTGACCTCGACCCGCGTGTGCACCGCGACTGGACCTTCGCCCTACTGCGGGCAGTGACCAACGGGCTGCTGCGCGACCTCAACACCGCCCTGGTCGCCGAAGAACTGCGGCGCGGAACAAAGAGCATCTATGTCGACTACGTTGACTACGACGAAATCGCCCATCACGCGGGCATGTTCCGGCCCGAGTCGCTCGCCGCCCTGGATGGCCTGGACCGCACGCTGGGGTCCCTGGCACAGCTCGCCGGCGATGCTCCCCGCCGCTACCGGCTGGTGGTGCTCTCGGACCACGGCCAGTCCCAGGGCACCCCGTTCGCTGACCGGTATGGCCAGTCGCTCGGCGATTTGTGTGCGGAACTCATGCAGGAAGACGTGCAGAATGTGGACGCGTCCGTCGAAGGGCTGGGGCGTGCGGACTCCATTGCCGGCGACGTCGCGGCAGGCGGGATGACAGGAAAGCTCGCCGTCCGGGCCGGCGAGGGGCTGGCAAAGGCCCAGCAGACGCCGGCAGCCGGCGACTCCGCTCCAGGCAACGCCGCCGAGGAGCCGGTGGTTGTGCTGGGCTCGGGCAACCTGGGCCTGGTCTACGTGCGGGGTGACCGGCGCTGGACGCTCCAGGGGCTCGACCGGGAATGGCCGGCGCTGGTCCCCGGCCTGGCGGGGCACCCCGGCGTCGCGTTCGTCGCCGGCATCGACGACGAAGGCCGGGCGTGGGCGATCGGGAGCGGCGGGCGCCTCAACCTCACCAGCGGTGACGTGGAAGGGACCAACCCGTTGGCCGGTTTCGGTCCCCACGCGGCGCGGGTGCTCCTGCGCGCCCTGCTGCTTCGCGAGGCGCCGGACCTGTACGTCAACAGCACGGTCGATCCGGTGACCGGCGACGTCGCAGCGTTCGAGGGCCTGGTCGGATCCCACGGGGGTCTCGGCGGTTGGCAGGACCGCGCGGTGCTGCTGGGCCCGGCCGATCTTATGGCGGGGCTGCCGGAGCGGATAGAGGGGGCCGATCAGCTCCACCGGGTGCTGGTGGCAATGCTCGAATCCTGTGGCCAGCGCCTCACCCTGCGGGACGTCCAGCCCTGATGCGAACCCGGGAACCGGTTGAAATGCGACCGGTTGAAAGGCGGCCGGTTCAAAAGAGACCCGTTCAGAAGAGACCGGTTAAGAGGCGAAACTGTGCCGGTTGCGGGCCTTCGGCTCACGCCGGCACAGTCCAGGACTGGCCGGGGGCGAGAACCACTGCCGAGCAGCCGGGAGCCTGATCCGCCACAGAGTCAGCGAAGCGGCGCCCCGGCAGTTCAAGCCAGCTCCGCGCGAAGTGGTTGACGAAGGGCGGGTGCAGCGTTCCCCAGTGCACCGGCAAGGCGAACCGCGCGCCGCTCGCTGAGACCGCCCGGGCCGCGGTCTCGGGCGTCAGATGCCCGCCGGAGAGCTTTGGTCCCCACCCCCACACCGGCACCAGGGCGACGTCGATGGATCCGCCCGCCATGGCCGGGAGCGCCGCCATCTCCGGATACAACCCGGTGTCACCGGCGATCCAGACGACGCCCGACGGGCCCCGGACCAGCTGGCCATTGGCGTCGTTGGGCCGGTGCGGCATGGGACGCTGACCATGGTCGGCCGGCACTTGGCGTATCTCGACTCCGCTGCCCACCTGGACCCAACCGTCCCCCAAGGGAACCGCAGGCATCTGCGTTCGGCGGCGTAACCAGTCGGCGTTGGCCGGCGCGCTCATCAGGACTGCCCCGCGCAGCATCCGGAGGGAGCGCAGTTCGGCGTGATCGTGGTGGAGGTGGGAGAGAAGCACGACGTCGGGCCGGTTCCACGACGCAGGGTCCGGCCGGGGCGCCAGGCGTCGCAAAAACCCGGCATGGGGACGAAGCAGCGGATCGGTCAGGATCCGGATCCCGTCCAGATCGAGAACCACCGACGAGTGGCCAAGCCAGGTAATTCTCATGCCCGCACCCCTGACCGACCGCACCGCTGACCGACCGCACCGTGACCCGACTGCAGGGGTCCGACCGCACGGTGGACCGACTGCAGCGGACCGCGGCGCAGCCCGTGGTCAGGTCAGGCCATCGCCTTGGCCTTGAGGGAATCGAATTCGGTCTGGCTGATGGCGCCGGAGTCGAGCAGCGCCTTGGCGTCGGCGATCTGGCTGGCCGGGGAGGCTGACTTGCCGGCGACCTGCTGGATGTACTCCTGCTGGGCGGCCTGTTGTTCCGCTATTGCCTTCATCTGCCGCTCCGTCATGCTGCGGCCCCTGGCGATCAGGTAGATGAGTGCTCCGAGCCAGGGGACAAAGATCAGCAGTATCGACCAGCCGGCCTTGCCCCAGCCGCTGAGCGTGTGGTCGCCGAACAAGTCGAACAGGCAGCGGAACCAGACCATCAGGGCCGCAATCCAGATGAAGAACCAGAAACTCCACAGCAGGACGTCCCAGAAGTCAGTCGAAATTGAGTCCATGGCTACTCCTCCACTAATGTCCCCCGGTGTCTGGCCCATCGCGTCGCTCGCGAATCCGGCCGGAATGGCGGAACTTCTGCCGGGGCCCGATGCAGGCCCTCAACCGCCAGCCTGCTCGTAATGGCGGTCCTCCGCATCGTTCGTGAAGGATGAGGTGACGCCGCGAACCCGCAGTGGTGGACCCGGGAGGACAGCGACAGCGGGTGCCTAGAAGGAGTGCTCGGGGCCGGGGAACTGACCGGACCGCACGTCCTCGCCGTACGCCTTGGCGGCATCGCTGAGGGAGGTGCGCAGGTCCGCGTACTGCCTGACGAACTTGGCCATCCTGCCGCCGCGCAGGCCCGCCATGTCCTGCCACACCAGGACCTGGCCCGTGGTGGCGTTGCCGGCGCCGATGCCGACAGTGGGGACGTCGACGGCGGCGTCCACGGCCGCCGCCGTCTCCGCCGGAACCATTTCCATCAACACGCAGAACGCGCCGGCGTCGGCCAGGGCGACAGCGTCGTCGATCAGGCGCTGGGCGTCATCGCCGCGGCCCTGGACCCGGTAGCCGCCGAGGGCGTGCTCGCTCTGCGGGGTGAAGCCGATGTGCGCCATCACAGGAATCCCGGCCTGGACCATGGCCCGCACGGTCTCCGCGTAGAACTTGCCGCCCTCGATCTTGACCGCGTGGGCGAGCCCTTCCTTGAGGAACCGCACGCCGGTGGCCACAGCCTGCTGCGCGGAGACCTCGTAACTGCCGAACGGCAGGTCCGCCACCACGAGGGCGCGCCGGGCGGAGCGGGTGACGGCGCGGCACAGCGGGAGCAGTTCGTCCACGGTGACGGGCAGGCTGGTTTCGTTGCCGAACACGTTGTTCGAGGCGGAGTCTCCCACCAGGAGGACCTCGATGCCGGCCTGGTCGAAGATTTCCGCCGTGTACTGGTCATAGGCCGTCAGCATGGCAAAGCGCTCACCGTTGAGTTTCGCCTGGCGCAGGTGGTGGGTGCGGATCTTCGCCGCCGGCTTCCGGGACGGCTCAGTCCCTGCTGCCGATGCGGCCGGCTGGGCGGCGCCGGCGGCCGAGGGGCCATTGCCGTAAGGAGCCGTTACTTCTGCTGCGGGCATGCTGGAATCGGGGCTTTTGCTTGTGGCCATGGCACGAGCGTAGTGCGATACCGCGCGTCCTAGCTACCGCGTTCCGGCCACCGGGCCGGTGAAACACATCACACCGCCCGGTGAACCGACTCCGTGTCGGGCCTTCGGGCACCGGCTTCCGGCAACTGGACCCCGGAACCGTATGTTAACGCTGTGTTACGTGAGTCGGCTGCTCCAGCAATCACTGGCAATGATTAGTAAAGTGAATCCTGAGCAGCTGCGGGACCATGCCTGGCGGGAGTCAGGTGGGGCCCCGGGCACGGACGTTGAACCGGAAAGAGGCCACTATGGACCGCCAGCAAGAGTTTGTCCTGCGGACAATCGAAGAGCGCGACGTGCGGTTCGTGCGGCTCTGGTTTACCGACGTCGTGGGTTCACTGAAATCCGTGGCGCTCGCCCCGGCCGAGGTCGAAGGGGCCTTCGAGGAAGGCCTCGGCTTTGACGGCTCCTCGATCGAAGGCCTCGCCCGTGTCTTCGAATCGGACATGCTGGCCCAGCCGGATCCCGCCACCTTCCAGATCCTGCCCTGGCGCGGCGAGACGGAGGCGACGTCCCGTATGTTCTGCGACGTCCTGACGCCCGACGGCGAACCCTCCGCCGCGGATCCGCGCAACGTCCTCAAGCGCAACCTGGCCAAGGCCGCTGACATGGGCTTCACCTGCTACACGCACCCCGAGATCGAGTTCTACCTGTTGAAGTCCCAGCACCCGGGACCGGACGGCGCTCCGGTGCCGGTGGACGAAGGAGGCTACTTCGACCACGTCCCGGGCGGCGTCGCCCAGGACTTCCGCCGCACCGCCGTGACCATGCTCGAATCGGTCGGCATTTCGGTCGAGTTCAGCCACCACGAGGCGGGCCCCGGCCAGAACGAAATCGATCTGCGCTACGCGGACGCGCTGCAGACCGCCGACAACATCATGACGTTCCGCACCGTGATCAAAGAGGTCGCGCTGCAGCAGGGCACCTACGCCACTTTTATGCCGAAGCCGTTCACGGCGCATCCGGGCTCGGGCATGCACACGCACTTCTCGCTCTTCGAGGGCGACACGAACGCTTTCTACGAGGCCGGGGCCGAGTTCCAGCTCTCCGAAACGGCGCGGCAGTTCATTGCCGGCATCCTCAAGCACGCCCCCGAGTTCACCGCGGTCACCAACCAGTTCGTGAACTCGTACAAGCGGCTCTGGGGCGGCGGCGAAGCCCCGAGCTACCTCAGCTGGGGCCACAACAACCGCTCCGCCCTGGTCCGCGTCCCGCTGTACAAGCCCGGCAAGGGCCAGTCCGCGCGGATCGAATACCGCGGCATCGACTCAGCGGCCAACCCGTACCTGGCCTACGCCGTGCTGCTCGGGGCCGGGCTCAAGGGCATCGAGGAGGGCTACCAGCTCCCTGCCGCCGCCGAGGACGACATCTGGTCGCTGAGCTCGGCCGAGCGCCGCGCGATGGGCCACGATCCGCTCCCGGCCAGCCTGCACGATGCCATCCGCACCATGGAGGACTCCGAGCTGATGCCGCAGATCCTGGGCGAGCAGGTGTTCGAGCACTTCCTGCGGAACAAGCGGGCCGAATGGCAGGACTACCGCCTGCAGGTCACGCCCTACGAGCTGCAGCGCAACCTCGGCATCCTTTAGGCGCCCCGGTGAGCCTGGCACGACGCCTCATTGCCGCCGGTTTCAGCGACCTGGAAAACGGCGAACGGTGGCTGGCGGCCCCCGAACTGGAGGGCCTGGACCAGGACGTCCTCTTCGCCGGGCTGCAGCTTGCCGCGAACCCGGACACGGCGCTGCAGTCCCTGGTCCGGCTGATAGAGAAGCACCCGGACTTGCGGAAGCTCGCGGCCGCGGAGCCCGAACGCAGCGAACCGCTGTACCGGGTGCTGGGGGCCTCGGAGGCGCTGGGCGAGTTCCTGATCCGCCACCCCGAACACCTCGACGCCTTCGACGTGACGGCCAGCCCGGAACCGCGCGCCGCGGACGCGGCCGTGCTGCGGGCCCGGCTGCTGCAGTCCGTGCGCGCCGATCCGAAATCCGCCCGCCCGGTCGCCGCACTGACGGGGCAGGAAGGTTACGAGGCGCTCCGCACGGAGTACCGCCGCGGCCTCGTGGATCTCGCCGTCAAGGACCTCTGCGCCGCTGACCCGCTGGACTTCATGCCCGCCGCCGGCGCCGAGCTGGCCGACCTCGCCGGTGCCGCGATCGAGGCGGCCCTGGCCGTCTCCCGCGCCGAGGCCGCCGGGCACTTC
The DNA here is from genome assembly GCF_059816125.1 of Arthrobacter sp. 001422645. Lineage (NCBI taxonomy): Bacteria > Bacillati > Actinomycetota > Actinomycetes > Micrococcales > Micrococcaceae > Arthrobacter > Arthrobacter sp. 001422645. Next base: position 97,663 of record NZ_JCBANT010000016.1, read on the forward strand.
AGCGCCGCGGAGGTGGCCGACGTCGGGCTGGCCGTCATCGGCATGGGCAAATGCGGTGCCCGGGAACTCAACTACATTTCCGACGTCGACGTCATTTACGTGATCGAGTCCGGCGAGCTGGACGACCCTCGCGCCAACACCATCGGCACGGCCTTGGCCTCCGGCATTTCCCGGGCCATCATGTCCCCGGGCCGCGAACCCGGGTTGTGGGAGGTGGACGCCAACCTGCGGCCGGAGGGCAAGTCCGGGCCCCTGGTCAGGACCCTCGCCTCGCATCAGAGCTACTACGCCCGCTGGGCCGAGAGCTGGGAGTTCCAGGCCCTGCTCAAGGCCCGCACCATCGCCGGGGACGCCGAGCTCGGTGCCAGCTACGAGGCCGCCGTCGCGCCGCTGATCTGGTCCTCCGCCGGCCGGGAAGGTTTCGTGGAGTCCGTCCGCTCCATGCGCCGCCGGGTCACCGAACACATCCCCGCGGACGAGGAGCAACGGCAGATCAAACTGGGCCGCGGGGGACTGCGCGACGTCGAATTCACCGTCCAGCTGCTGCAGCTGGTACACGGCAAGTCCGACGAAACCCTGCGCTGCCGCGACACCACGTCGGCGATCGCCGCGTTGTCCGCGGGCGGATACATCGGCCGCTCCGACGCCGCCGAGTTCGACCGGGACTACCGCTACCTCCGGCTCCTCGAACACCGGATCCAGCTCTTCCAGCTGCGCCGCACCCATCTCATGCCAGTCAAGGAAGCCTCGCTCCGGGCCCTCGCCAAAGCCATGCTGGGGCCCTTCTCCAGCGAACGGCCCAAACCCGACGCCCTGGCCGCGGCCTGGCGCAGCACCAAACGCTCCGTCCGCGAGCTGCACGAGCGCATCTTCTACCGCCCGCTCCTGAACACCGCGGCGGCGCTCAGCAGCGAGGAAGCCAGGCTCACGCCGGAAGCGGCGCAGGGACGCCTGGCCGCGCTGGGCTACCTCGATCCGAGCGGCGCGATGCGGCACATCGAAGCGCTCACCGCGGGCGTCAGCCGCCGCGCCGCGCTCCAGCGCCAGCTCCTGCCGATCCTGCTCGGCTGGCTCGCGGAGGGTGTGGATCCCGACGCCGGCCTGCTGGCCTTCCGCCGGGTCAGCGAAGCGCTCGGCACCACCCACTGGTATCTCGGCATGCTGCGGGACTCGACGGCGGCGGCCGAACGGCTCTGCCATGTGCTGTCCAACTCCCGGCTGATCGCCGATCTGCTGGAGGTCTCACCCGAATCCGTGGCCTGGCTGGGCTCGGACAAGGACCTGGTTCCACTGACCTTTGAGGCGCAGTGGCTCGAGATTGTCTCCAAAATGTCCCGCCACGCGGAGCCGGAAAGCGCCATGCGGCTGATCCGGTTGATCCGCCGCCGCGAGATCCTGCGGATTGCGATCGCGGACAGTGCCGGGCTGCTGGACCAGGACCAGGTGGGCGCGGCGCTGGCCGACACCGACCGTGCCGCCGTGCTGGGCGCCCTGCGCGTGGCGGAAACCGTCGTCACAGCCGGGGAGCCGCTCAAGACCCATGTGCTGGTGGTAGCCATGGGACGCCAGGGCGGCCGGGAGATCGGCTACGGTTCGGATGCCGACGTGATCTATGTGCACCGCGGCCTGCCCGGCGTCCAGGAGGACGAGGCCCAGCAGCAGGCCCTGCAGATTGTGGGCCGGCTCTCCAGCCTGCTGACGCAGCCGCTCAAGCCCGCCATCCTCGCCGAGCGCGTCCTGATGGTCGACGCCGACCTGAGGCCCGAGGGCAAGAGCGGGCCGATGGTGCGGTCACTCGAATCCTATGCCGAGTATTACCGCCGGTGGTCGCTCGTCTGGGAGGCCCAGGCGCTGCTGCGCGCCCGCCCGATGGCGGGAGACGATGAGCTCGCGGCCGATTTCGTCGCGCTCATCGACTCGCTCCGCTACCCGGAGTCGCTCTCCGAGCAGGACGCGCGTGAGGTCCGGCGCGTCAAGGCCCGGGTGGAGGCGGAACGGCTGCCCCGCGGCGCGGACCCCGCCCGGCACCTGAAACTGGGCCGCGGCGGCCTGAGCGACGTCGAATGGCTGGCCCAGCTGCTCCAGCTGCAGCACGCCGGTGAGTACCCGGAACTGCGGACCACGTCCACCGTGGAGGCGCTCGAGGGCGCTGCCGCCGTCGGGCTCCTCGAACCGGACGACGTCGAGATCCTGCTCCGGGCCTGGCGCCTCGCGAGCCGGATCCGGTCGGCCAACGTGATCTGGACCGGCCGGGCCTCGGATGTGCTGCCGTCCTCCCGCCGGGACCTGGAAGCGGTGGCCCGCTGGTGCGGCTACGGGCAGGGCAACGCCGCAGCGCTCGAGGAGGATTACCTGCGGTTGAGCCGGCGCGCCCGGAGCGTGTTCGAACGGGTCTTCTACGGCCAGTAGGTGTTTTGTGGCGGGCCCGGGCAACCGGCCGGGGGAGCGTCCGGGGGCTGACACTCCGCGGGCGCGGTGCTACCTTAGCCGCATGCCCAGACAACTGTTTGTGAACCTTCCCGTCCAGGACCTCGACAAGACGGTGGAGTTCTTCACCGCGTTGGGGTTCTCGTTCAATCCTGACTTCACTGATGAGAACGCCACGTGCATGATCGTCAACGACGACGCATTTGTCATGCTGCTCGTTGAGGCCTACTTCAAGACGTTCACGTCGAAGGCCGTCGCGGAAGCAAAGGGTGCCGCCGAAGTCATCATGTCCTTCTCCCTGGACAGCCGCGAGGCCGTCGACGAGGTCATCCGGAAGGCGCTCACGGCCGGCGGGGCGCCGTCCGAGGAAGCCCAGGACTACGGTTTTATGTATACCCACAGTTTCCAGGACCCCGACGGGCACCTCTGGGAAGTGTTCTGGATGGACCCCGCAGGGCCGCCGAAGGACGCGGCGCTCTGACCGAGTCCATGTAGCGTGCGGTCCATGTAGCGCTTGATCCACGTAGCGTGCGGCGGGTCCCGTCCGGCTTGGGTACGCTTTCTGTCATGCCTGAAAACGTGTGGCTGATGCCGCTGAAGAATCTCGACGACGACGCCCGCGCCATCAAACTGGGGGAGATCGCCGAACTCGGGGTCACCGAAGAGCAACGCAGGTTCGTCGGCGAGCCGCTGCGGATGATGCTCGTCGGGCTGGAGGAGGAGTCCCGCCACCCCATGGCGATTGACGCCAACGGCGCCGCGGTGGGCGTGCTGACGCTGCAGTCCGGAGCCGCGACGCTGGCGGGCTGGGCGGATGATGAGTCAGTCTGGCTGCTGCGCGGCTTCCTGATCGACCACCGGCAGCAGGGCAAGGGCCTCGGCGCCCCGGCCGTGGACGCCGCGGTGCGGGCCGCGGCGAAACTCACGGCCGCCCTCGGTGGCGACCAGACCGGCGTCGTGCTCTCGGTCAACGAAGAGAACCCCGCCGGGCAGTCCGCCTACCGCAAGGCCGGCTTCGAGGACTGCGGCCGGTACCTCGGCGGCGACGCCGGACCGCAGCGGACCATGTACCGGCCGTTCTGACCTCGCTCGCAACTCCCGGGCCCACCGCTGAGTCAGTCGCTGGGCCGTCACGTCCCGAGCGGCGGCTTAACGACCGGCGGCCCCCACCGTGAAGGTGGGGGCCGCCGTTAATTCGCGGGCGACTAGACGCCGTAGTACAGCTCGAACTAAACAGACGTGATTGGGGATGATTGCATAGCGTTGAAATCCGCTAGAAGACGCGGGGTTCGGCGTTGTGAATGATTGGCGCGAATCGCTCTGTTCTGAACTTCTTGCGGACTTTTTGCGGACTAGCGACGGTCAGAACCGGGGATCGTCCGTCTTGTCCTGGTGGTGCGCCGCGGCTCGGGCGTCTTAGCAGTAGATTCGAGAATGCTGTCTACATCGGAACGGCTGAACAGAATACTTCCTCCGACCTTATGGAAAGGCCACCGCTCGCTGAGGCGGAGGGCCATGATCGCGGACTTCGACAGGCCGAATATTTCCCCAACCTGCTCGGGCGTGTAGAGCAGTAGTTCTGCGGGGTACCTATACGCGCGTCTGTCGACTGGTGGCGTGTCCAGGGCTTCGGGGGCAACGGGTTCTTCAACAGTCATCCGTAGAGCTTAGCTAGCCGTGGCACGAACAGGTGCAGTGGGCTGCGGGTTCCAGGAACTCATAGTCGGGCTCTAGGTCCGCGTAGCTAGACGGGCCGGGATCCGCCAGCATCTCGTCAAGCATCCTGCCTACTGCGTCCACGTCAATCTTCACCACGCCACGGACACTACGCCGAGGGTCAGACAGCGAACCAATGGCGTGGTTATGATACTCGAGTTGGCTGGAGTGAACCCGTCGCTCGCCTGAATAATCGAAGGCAGATCCACTTGCTCAGGAACGATTTTGACACCCACCCCCTTTGGGGTCATGTAGACGACACGCTAAAAATCGTGGACAAGGTCGGAGATACTGCGACCGCAGAGGAATTGCTGGCGCTGCAACGGATCGATTTTCTCCTCAGGTACGTGCGGTCGTTCAGCGAGCTGGCGGCCACTTCGAGCGAGATGTTCAACGCAAACCTTCTCGATCCCGTCGATCAAACGGTGACTCAAGTTGCCCAAAGCCTGAACCAACGAGCAGCCGGCCCCGCCTACAGGTCCTACACGGATAACGCCATGTACCAAGCTGAATCGCTACTTCCAGAAATAGGACTGTGGCCGCGGCCCTACGCGCGTGGTGTGCAGGTCAAACAGATGGGCACCCTCTTTCAAGATCTTCTGTCTGCCCAGGCCGACCAGATCGCCGTTCTGCAAGCCAAACACGCCGACGCGCGGGCCGACATCGATGTTCTGCTGAAGCGAGTAACTGAGCGCAAAGACGAAGTACAGGCCGAGCTCGAGACATTCCGGGTTGAGGGGCAAGGGGTGCTGACAGCCGTAAACGACCAGAAGTCCAGAATCGACGATGTTATCCAGAAGGGCTTGGAACGCGTAAACGATCTTCAGAATCAAAATTCAGACGCGTTCGATGCGTGGAAGGCGGATCGTCAGAAGGACTGGGAGTTTTTTGCGGGCACGACAGAGAGTGAAATGAAGGAAGCGGTATCGGTCAGTGCCGGGTATCTCAAGACGATCCGGGAGGAAGAGAAGCAATACGCGAACATCAGCACTCATCTCGCAGGGGCGAAGTTGGGCGACGAGTACAACAAGGAAGCTTCGTCGGCTCAGAAACTTGGACTTGGGCTGTATGCAATCGGGTTTGTGATTCTCGCCGCTTCTGCCGCTCCGCTGATGATGATGATGATCTGGCCACCGGTCTATCAAAACGCAGAAGGACCCTGGCAGCACTTCCTCGTCCGAGTATCGCTGGGTGTTTTGGGCGCCTCTGCGGCCACCGTACTAATCCGGTTGGGATCCAGATTCGTTACGGGCGCTACCGCCAGCAGGCGCATGGCACTTGAACTTCAAACATTCGGTCCATTCCTGGCCAATGTCAAAGACAAGAACACTGTGGACGGCGCCCGGTTGGAGCTAGTCGACCGTGCCTTCGGCAAGAGCTACGCGCCGAACGACGGGGACTCTTCTTCCACCGATGCCGTTCCTGTGACGGCCTTCGCACACATCCTAGAAATAGTGAAGGCGATTAAGTAAGCCAATACGCCGCAGCAGCTAATAACTGATCCCGCGTGAAAACGAGCACTCGGGGGGATATTTGTCCTCGCGCCTGTCACCTTGAGGCTGGTCCGGGACCTCGGGGATGAGGGGTTCTTCGACAGTCATCCGTAGAGCTTATCTAGCTATGACAAGGACAACTTCAGAGTTAGTCGGGCTCCAGTCCTCGAACTTGGGCCCGGCCACCAAAGCGCCCCCGCATCATTTCTCCGCCGTCGCCGCTAACATTGGGGGGGGGCTCCGTAGATGAACGACAGCGAGCAACCCGGCTACCGTGAGGAATGGCGAGCATGACTGCTTCTGAGGTGATAACGGTCGTGGTGCAGAGCCCTACCGACTTCACAGGACCCATGATCGGCATCGCCGGCGTACTCATCGGCTCTGCGTTGGCATTAGTTGGTTTGCGCTGGCAGCACAACGCGCAAAAAACCCACGAGGTCCGTCAGAAAGGTGCTGACATGATCTTTCTGGGAGAGAAAATAGAACGGCATCTCAATACACCCCGACTGTCCTGGTCCAGCGTGCGCCCGGGCGAAACTAAAAATTCTCCCCCCAATCCGCTGGACGCTTGGGTGGACGAGATGACGTCCATATTTCGGTATTTGGAGTTGGTTGCTCCTTCCCGAACGTTCTGGCTCTCCTTTGCATACTGGGACGACAGCAAGTCGTTGATCGAATTTGAAGGTGACGATCACTGGCCAGAAGTCCATGCGTCATGGGTCAAGAACAGGCAGAAACTTATTGACCACCTCAGGAAACCAAGAGGCCCAGTAATGGACGATGTGGTGAAGCCCCGTAGACGCCGCATCATGGCCAGCCGGTAGGGCCAGGACTACATGGGGAAGTTCCTCTTGATCATCGCCATGCCCTACATGGATCACCCGGACTACCCTCCGGGCTTGCCGCAGCAGGAACTGCGCTAGAAGATCCGGTGGGATCCGCCACGGGATTTTACTGCGACGCTGCACCCTCTCCGGGCACAACCGGTCTCTGATTTGGGGCTTTGCTTAGGCGGGCAGGAATCCCGGTAGGCCGTTTCCCCACTGGATCGCGCGTAGGTGTTCCGGGCAGCGCCTGTACTCCTCTATATCCCAGTCCGAGTCGGTCACGCGCTCCACGTTGCCGGCGGGGATCCAAGCCCAATGCCCATGCCGGTTTTCATCTGCCCAGCCCACCAGGATGTAAGAGGGTTCCAACGTTCCGCAACAGCGTAGACGCGTACCGTGCCGCCGTCGGCCAGGGGCAGCGTTGCAAGCACTTTGGGATAATTCCCGTACTCCCACGACTTGGTATCTTTCGGCGGATGTCCCGGATCCGGCTTCAGGTACTCGTACGTTTCGCCGTCGAGCGTGAATGCTGCCATGCGCTGAATATATCTGCCACGCGTCAGCATCGCGCCTACCGCTTCAACATCAATCTTCACCACGACCGACACGTTAGTGGGCAGCACGGACAAACCGGCGGCAGTCGGTCGTGAGCGGCACTAACCAACCACTAGCGGCGACAAAGCAGCATGCCGAATAGTTAGGCTCCTTCAACCGACACAGTCTCCTTGGGGGCTTTCTGTTCCTGCTCGTACCGATCTGCTTCTTCCCGTTCTTCCCTCCTGATCTCCTCATAGTTATCCATTTTTTCGATCAGGTTCTCGTAATTCTTGGGACGAGCAGTCGAAGGGTCCGCACCTTCTTCAAGGGAAATGAGGCGCAGGAGCCAATCGTGTGCGACATCGAGGCGGAGCCACTCGGATCCAATGATGTGGTCTAGGAGTTGGTCATCATCTACGAGCCCCACTAGAAAATCCAAGTCACTTCGGAGTGCTTGATCATTGATCGAAGACACAGCTTCATCGAATCTAATCCGCATCAAGTATTTATCCCGAGCGGTTGCAAAGCGCTTTTCATTGAGCATGTGGTAATTGAGTGCTTGGAGGTTGCCTATTACCGCAAGGCAATCCCGCAGAGCACTCAAGTCGTGGCGCCTCCTATCTTCGGCCCGTACCGCGATACGATCCGCTGTTCTCTCCTCCACGAGAATGTGCCGTTCCATCCGCCATAGCCACCCCGCGCCACCGAACGCTACGGCACTGCCAACAAAGCTTCCGATGAGGCCGGACCAGAACGCCTGATGTTCGGGGGCAAGCGACGGCAATGCGAGGAACCCGAAATAGATGACGGCGCCGGTCAAAACTAGGCTCAATATTATTGCAACCCAGAGTTGGCGTGGCGTTTTGGATTTATTGCCCGCAGGAACATTCATGGGCAAAGCTTAGGTCATGACCCCGGAGCCTACGCCGAGATTCCTGACCATCGAGCAGGTGGCGGACGAACTTAATGTCGGAGTGCCCCTTGTGCGGTCGCTACTGAAGTTCGGTGAACTCCGCGGGATCCAGATCGGCGGAATGGGGCGAAGGCATGGCCAGGGCGGAGCTCGCAGCCCAAATTGCGGAGGCCGATTTGAAGACGGATGAGGCAAGGAATGCGGTCAGACGACCAACGAAGTCCGTTGCGGCCAGATTCCGTCCGTCTCGGATAGTATGCGAGACGAAGCGGTGGTTTTCCTCCATCCAAAGTGAAATAAGCCAAGATTATGCGGACGCCCAATTGACGCACAGGGAAGACATCCAGCGCTCAGGGCACGAAGGCGAGTCCACGTGGGCCGATCTACTCTCCAAGTGGCTGCCGCCGGCCTATGGCGTGGGTTTACGTAAGTACATAATCGGTTCGGACGACAGTGTGAAGCCATTTGAGACTGACATCGTCATCTTCGAGCCGGCGTATCCCCAGCACCTCAGGTATAGGGCTAAAGTGCATGCGGGTGGCATAGCCGCCGCATTCTCCGTAAAACTCACAGCGAGAACGACTCATTTCGGAGAAATCTCCAAATGGTCAGCAGACCTGGCAGCGCTTACGCACCCCAAGATTTCGACCGCCGAAGGTCAGCTCTTGTCAGGGTTCCCCACGGGGTTTCTGGCGCACTCTCACGCTTTTGGCGCGGATCCATTGGTGGCCTTGACGTCGGGTTTTGAAACGCAATCTGACGCGGCTGCTCACCCGCGGGACCTTGTCGATCTGGTTTGTGTGGCCGACCTTGGCACTCTCAGATGCACCAAGCCTGCCTACATGAGTGGATCCACCCATGAACCACCCATTGATGACTTCGTTGGTTCCTTGTACCTCGCAATGAATGACGATCAGGAGTTTGGAGCTGTCGCTCACTTCATCGTGACCCTATACGAGCTCCTGGGACGCAATGATCCCTCACTCAAGAAGCTCGCGCTGGAACTTGCTACTACTACGGGCACGGGGCAGGGCTCGGGTATTATGCGCCGCTGGGTTCCGTCTGCCGTTTACGACAGCAGCTTCTTGGAGCACAACTTCCGGGATCTGTTTCAGTTCAACGGGTACAGCAGGCACATCTAGTCTGGAACTGCGAAGGCCTGGAGCTACGGCCGCGCGCCCGAGAAAAGCGAAAACCCAGCCAAAGAGCGCGTAGCGAAATCCACCGACATTGTGGCGTGGACCTGAATCGTAAGATTGAAAGCGCTGCTACGCTCACGACGTGGAACGTAGAAATCATCTGTCGAGCGCCATCAAACGCGAAGTACGGCAGCGCTGCGGGTTCGGCTGCGTCCTATGCGGCTCACCCGTCTTCGACTACGAACACATCGACGGCTATGGCCTTACCGGACATGACGCGCAGTCCATGACTCTTCTGTGCCCCGCGCACCATCGGGAAAAGACAGCAGGGAGACTTCCCGTAGCCGCGGTGCGCAGGGCCAACCAGAGTCCCTTCAACGGCAAACAAGAGCTGACCAGCCATCATTCGCTGTACTTTGAAGGACCCGCCTTTGATATCGAGCTGGGCTCGGTCCGGTTTGAAAGCACTGACAAACATCAGCGATGGTCTGCTATCGAGATCGACGACGAACCGGTCCTGACGGTGGAATTCATTGAGGGGCGAGTTGCCTTGGGGATGATCCTCCGCGACCAGGACAACCGGCCCCTCGTCGTGGTGCGCAATGGAGAGCTTCGGTACTCCGCCAGATCGTGGGATGTCACGTTCGAGGGGAAGACACTGGTCGTTCGGCGCGGTCCACGCGACATCGTCCTGAGCCTGAAATTGCTTCCTCCGAATCGACTTATTGTCGAACGTGCAGAGCTCTGGGCGCGTGGGGTCCTCCTGCGCATCGGATCATCGTGCCTGAACGGGGACGGCTACGAAATAGCCAACATGGACGCCAGCATGAGCGGCGGAACCACTCAGAACTGCCGGCCAATGTTGGCCATCGGAGGAAAGGCTGAGTCCGAAGGAACGCTCTTTTACACCGCCGATCCTCCCCGATGGTGGGGAGGAAGGCCTGCGGATCCCGGAACTTTTTCACGCTTTGGTGGCAGTCGGACCAGCCCGTTCTTGGGCTAAATAGACGTGGCACCGATCTTGGGGGCGGCCACAAGGCACACCCCCAGGTGCCGGTACCCAGGAGCCGGCTCCAGACTCCCTCCGATTGTGTGGAGCCAGCCGCCGGGTGCTGTTGCCGTTTACGCTTCGGCCGGCGCCGCCTAGACTTCTCGCCATGGAGCCCAATGCGCTGTGCCCGGAGTGCTTCCACAGTCGACCGGCCCCAGAACTCCCTCCGCTGAGGCGCGTGCGCGATATCGGGCCGGTGCTGGCAAAGCGTTGCCCGGAGGTGGTGGAAGCGGAAGAGTCAGCCAGTGGCGTCGCGGGCCTTGCTGGTGTGACAACGAATTCCACGGGCAGCACCATTTCGGCAGGCACTCAAGTAAGCCATGATGCGAAGTCGCCCCCGCAGGAGTCTGGGGGAGAGACTACTACTGCGGGGGCGGCCACGTAACGGCGCTCCGCCTCAAGGACAGATGGCGGAACTGACGCAACATAGATTGGTCGGGATTGCAAGTCAAATGCCGATTTCTGCCTGCCTGCGGAGGGTTGCATTGGTCGATCGGCATTCCAAGGAAATACCAAGTTCTCGCCGGTAGCTTGACCTCGGGACGTGGCACTCTTCGGTGACGGTGCCACACGGCACACCCCAGCGAAGTGCCGCTCCCCGAGGCTGGCTCCGGGCTCCCTCCGATTGTCTGGAGCCAGCCTGCCGCGCGCCGCGGCGTGGTGGAAAACAGAGGGGGTACGGTTGGCGCCATGGTGAAAAACATACTCATGAAATGTCCAGTGACCGACACATACGTCCCGACCGGGGTTGCCATGGATGCTGGCTCGTATCAGTCAAGCGATATGTCCGACAACACATCGGGTTGTGCCGCGTGTAATGGTACTCACACCTGGGGTGAGGTAGAAACAGTCCTCGGAAATTAGCGATGACGAAAAACGCCCCGCACCCGGTCAGGATGCGGGGCGTTTTGCTTCGCCTGCGAGGTACGGTAACTGACAAGCTACGAAAACATACGAAAGACGAACAAAGCAGACGCAGCACCCTCGTAAAGCAACACATGTCCAGGCTGCAGCATATGGTCGCGAGAGCGAACGCTGACAGCAAACATTGGGAGTACTTCGAGTCCCAGTACGAAAAGTGGCAAACCGTTCGTCAGATGCGCACATTTCTGGCCGAATTGGAAAGCGTCACGGACGATACGCGGCCTGGACTGGATCAGGACATGCGGAGTGACTGGTTTCAGAGGGTCGCGCGGCGATTGGATTTCGAAGATCCAGTCAAGAATCCCGGCTCCATCCCACGGCTGGAGATGGCATCTGAGCGCGAAGTTTACGAGTTTGCGAGGTCGAGACTGGAACCGGCTGGTCCCGCTGGCCGAGTGATTCCGTAACCGGAAACAGAAGGAGGCTGGTCCCGGCGCAATGCCAGGACCAGCCTCCTTCTGAATATGAAACTAGATTCTTGCGGACTGCTGGCGGACTATGCCCCCTCTAGCCGCTTGATCTAGCTAGACGCCGTAGTACAGCTCGAACTCGTACGGGTTCGGGCGCAGCGAGAGCGGACGGATCTCGTTCTCGTACTTGTACTCGATCCAGGTGTCGATCAGGTCCTGGGTGAAGACGCCGCCGGCCTGGAGGAACTCATTGTCCTCGGCCAGGGCATCCAGGGCCTCTTCGAGCGTGCCGGGAGCCTTGGGGATGTCCTTGGCTTCCTCGGCGGGGAGCTCGTAGAGGTCCTTGTCGATCGGTGCCGGCGGTTCGATGCGGTTGCGGATGCCGTCGATGCCGGCCATCAGCTGGGCTGCGAAGGCCAGGTACGGGTTGGAGGAGGGGTCCGGCGCGCGGAACTCGATGCGCTTGGCCTTCGGGTTCGAGCCCGTGATCGGGATACGGATACCGGCGGAGCGGTTGCCCTGCGAGTAGACCATGTTGACCGGAGCTTCGAAGCCCTTGACCAGGCGGCGGTAGGAGTTCACCGTCGGGTTGGTGAAGGCCAGCACGGCCGAGGAGTGCTTCAGCAGGCCGCCGATGTACCAGCGGGCCATGTCGGACAGGCCGGCGTAGCCCTTTTCGTCGTAGAACAGCGGCTCGCCACCGTTCCACAGCGACTGGTGGCAGTGCATGCCCGAGCCGTTGTCACCGAAGACCGGCTTCGGCATGAAGGTGACCGACTTGCCCCAGGCATCGGCCGTGTTCTTGATGACGTACTTGAACTTCTGCAGGTCATCAGCCGCGTGGGTCAGCGTGGTGAACTTGTAGTTGATTTCGGCCTGGCCGGCGGAACCGACCTCGTGGTGGCTGCGCTCAACCTCAAGGCCGGCCTCGTCCAGGGCGACGCACATGGCGTCGCGGAGGTCCGCCTGCTTGTCAGTGGGGGAGACCGGGAAGTAGCCGCCCTTGACCGGGGTCTTGTAGCCGAGGTTTCCGCCCTCTTCTTCGCGGCCGGTGTTCCAGTGTGCTTCCTCGGAATCGATCTTGTAGAAGCTGCCCTGCGGGGAGGACTGGTACTGGACGTTGTCGAAGACGAAGAACTCGGCCTCGGGTGCAAAGAATGCGGTGTCGGCAATACCGGTGGAAGCCAGGTAGGCCTCGGCCTTCTCGGCCACGCCGCGGGGATCGCGGTGGTACGGGTCACCGGTGCGCGGGTTCACGATCGAGAAGTTCAGCGCGAGGGTCTTCTCCATGCGGAACGTGTCGAGGAACGCCGTCGTAACGTCCGGGATGAGCTGCATGTCCGACTCGGCGATGCCCTGGAAGCCGCGGATCGAAGATCCGTCGAAGAGCTGGCCGTTGACGAAGAAGTCCGCGTCAACGCTCTTGGCGGGCACGTTGAAGTGCTGCTGAACGCCAGGGAGATCGGTGAAGCGAATATCGACGAACTTTACGTCTTCGTCTTTGATGAACTTGAGGACTTCGTCCGCAGTCTTGAACATCTATGCTCCTTATGCATGTGAAAGATCTGGCCGTCAGGCCGTGTGGTCCAGCGCAGTCCGACAGCGGGGTAAACACAAAGGTCTGCCCCGCTCCTATGCCGCCAGCAACTGTTACCACCCTAAGGACACGGGATTTCCCCACGGTGTCCGCTTTGTTTCCGGCAGGTTACAGAATGCCCTGACATGTAAACGGTAGTCGCTGTCCATAACGTGGCCTATCCGTGACCAGAGTGTGGCCCCAGGATGTCCACACTCTGAACAGAGCGGAGCGGCCTTCGTTGCCGATAGTCTTGGAGGGTGGTTGATCGTAAAGACATAGGCTCATGGCTCAGCGGGCCGGACACGTCCGGCATCTCGAAGTACCCGGGGGAGCGGCTGGGCCTGCCCGAGTCCGGCCCGGGGTCCATCGCCCGCGCCGGCCGGCGCATCGTTGCCATCTGCATTGACTGGGGAATCGCGCTGCTGATCAGCAACTACGCGTTCGCCGGGAACCCCTGGGCAACCTTGGCCGTGTTCGCGGTGGAACAGGCCCTGCTGGTCGGAACCCTGGGCTACAGCATTGGCCACCGCATGGTGGGGATCCACGTCATCCGTCTTGGCGGCGGCCCCGCCGGACCGGTTCCGGCCCTGGTCCGCAGCCTGCTGCTGTGCCTCGTGATCCCCGCCGTCATCTTTGACCCGGATCACCGCGGATTGCACGACAAGGCCATGAACACGGTCCTGGTCCGGATGTAGCTCCTCCCGGTGCCGGGGCGGGCTTAGAGGTCGACGGCCCCGGCAGTTCCCTGGCCTCAAGGGCGCACCGGAGGCCGCCGTTCGCCACGAATGGCCGCTCAACCTCTCCGGATAGCGGCCAATTGCGTCAGATGGGTGCCGTGGGGGTGCCAAGGCGCGGGCAAGGGGGCTGCTGCGCGGTGGCGACGGCCCCGTGGCATGGCATTACTAACCGGAAGGCCCACGCCGGACCGTGGCGGCTAGACGCCGGCGGTTTCCTGCGCCGGCGTTGCCGCATCCTGTCCGGCGTTGACCGTCAGGTAGCCGCGGCGGCCAGCCCAGCGCTCAAACCAGACGGTGGCGAACGGGAACACCGCGGAGAGCCCGGCGAAGAACGCCACACGGAACGGCCAGCGCTGCATGCCCCACAGGCTCAGCGCCGCGATCCCGTAGCCGATAAAGAGCGCCCCGTGGATCGGACCCGCGATCTCGACTCCGAGTTCCGTCGTCCGGGTGACCCATTTGAGAAACATGCCCACCAGCAGCGCGGCCCAGCTGAAAGCCTCGGCAATGGCCAGGATCCGGAAGATGCGGATGACGGCAGCGGTGGATGGCAGTTTCATGGCGGAGTCTCCGGCTCTGTCCCGGCGGGACGTGGAAGTGTCGTGGGCAATGGAAACGCCCCGGCTGCCAGCCTGTAAGGCGGTACCGGGGCGTCCCTGTTCTCTGGCGTGTGGCCTAGCGTCCGCGGGCTGCTTTGCGGTCCGGGCGGGCCTTGTAAGGATCGATGCCCTTGGGGATCGGCAGCCGGCTTCCAAGCGAGGAGATGCGCTTGGAGACGGTGCTGACTTCGAGCTTGGTCAGTTCGTTCTTCATCTTGGTCATCTTCTTGGCGACCTGGCTGATCGGAACCTGGCCCTCGCCGCGACCGCTCTCAATCACGTGGATGGTGACGTTCGGCAGGATACGGGCGAGGCGCTTGCGTTCGGCGTCGAGGAGCGGCTTGACGCGGGCGCTGGGGCCTTCGCTGACGAGGACGACGCCGGGGCGGCCGATGGCGCGGAAGACGGCGTCCTGCGTGCGGGGGTTCACAGCGACGGGCTGGTCTTCGACGATCCAGCCGCGCTTGAGTGTGCCCAGTGCAGCGCCGGACGCACCCGGCTGGTTTTCAATACGGGCGAAAGCCGCGCGCTCCGCGCGGCGGGACAGGATCAGGGTCGCCGCGAGGACGCCCAGCGGGATGCCGATGATCAGGCCGGTGATCCAGTTGTCCAGCAGGAATCCGATGACGAAGCTGACAGCGACGACGCCGAGGAACGCCAGCAGCATGAGCCACGGCACCATCGGATCGTGCTGGCGGGTCATCTGGAAGACCTCGCCGATCTGCTTCAGGCGGCTCGGCTTCTTGACCTTGGCCGCCTTGGGCTTGCGGGAAAAGAGGCCTCGCTTTGGAGCATCAGAAGCCGGAGTGGAGTTGCTGGAATCAGGGGAAGTCGCCATAGTGCCTTAATTCTACGTGATGGACAGCGAAGGGCCGGACGCCGGATTCCTCCGGTGCCGGCCCTTTTGCGGTATTCGTTGCGGCTGTGGTCAGGAGTGCGCCGCGAGCAGTGAGCTGGCTTCCTGGCGGGTACTGCCGGAGCTTTCGATGTGGGCGAGCTGGGCCGGGATTT